>NZ_JAAQXA010000029.1:0-33209 GCF_012985775.1 Pseudomonas sp. WS 5011 | reverse complement strand
AGCGGCAACATCAGGAACTGGGTGCTGGCACCAATCGTGTGCCTGAACCCGGAGCGGGAAGCGGTACTGCAGCAAACATCAAAGGCAGCGTGACACGCTCACGCGACAACTACCTTGAAAATCGCCGTGATCAAAATTGCCACCATCAGCTCGATAAGGGAGAGGCCTCGTTGATTGTTCATAGGTCGACCCTCAGGGTGAACGACTGGGTGACTGTGTTGCCTTCGCTGTCGGTCGTGAGGTTGCCCGCTTCTTGCCAAATGATGCTGATTTGGTACTGGTTATCGTTGCTACGTGTTATGGCCGCCGTAGCCTCCGGAATACCATCAGCCAAAGCTGCTCGCCAGTCATGAAGATCTGTCTGTGCCTGTTCTCCGGGGGTGCAGTTTGTGCATTCGGGATCACTGGTGGCTGTCGCGTTAGCGGCCAAGGTATAGGCGTTTGTGGTAACCGCCTGCTCTTGGTTTGCCCGCATGCGTTCGATCAAGTCATATGCAAGCATGCTGGCTTGGCTGCGCTGATAGGCGTTCTGGCTGGACTGCATGCTGTTCAGCAGCAGGCTAGCCATGCCAAGTAGGCCGACGGCAAGTATTACGAGAGCAATCAGAATTTCGATTAAGGTGAAACCTTTGCTGGGGGCGTGTTTTTTCATTAGCAGGCACTCCCGCTACAGGCTTGGCCGATGGCATTGACTGTGATCTGTCGTGACTGAGGGCGGGAGTCGGACGTGGTGATTGTCGCGGCGCTTGTCGTGCCGTCAGCATTATATTCCACGTTGTTGCGTGAGGCGGTGATGGTCACTCCGGCGCTTGCCGGGGGGATGATGCGTAAAAGTGTATTGCCGCGCATCACCAGGGCCCCATTACTCCAGTTGGTACTGTTGGCGCAGGCGTTGTTCGATGCGTTGGCGGCGCATGTGGTGATGCTTGAACGTTGCATTACAGCTTCGCTACGAGCAAATTGCAGTGTGCCTAGCAGGCTGTTGGTGGTGCTGTTCAAGCGATTGTCGAGCATCATGCTGCGGAAGCCGGGTGTGCCAATCGCTGCCATTATGGCGATGATGGCTATGACTATCATCAGTTCGGTCAAGCTAAATCCATTGCGCTGGTGCATTGCTGTGTATCCGCGGGAGCCCACGCAAATCCTAATCTACGACCACGGAAAACGTATCGGTTGCTGGACAAGCGAGCTGATCGGGCGACGAGCTGTAATTTAGTTGCAGCGCGCATCGCGAGGGGCTGCTTGAGTTCTCGCTCTGCCTGTTAAATTGATTACGATTTGCGTGGCAGGTGTATCTTTATGGCAAAGGGTGAGCGTGCCGTTTAGTGCCCGGGTGGTGCCGTCGGCTTCGAACTGTAGGTAGGGGCGGCTGCGAAAATTTGACCAGCGCCAGCTATAGCCTTTCTGCATGGGGAGTTGTTGCAGGAGATCCTCACCGCTGTCGAGTTGGCCGTTGTGGTTGCGGTCATCGAAGACCAGCAACTGGTCCTGCCAAGCTTGTTCGGAGCGGCAGAGGGCGTCTCCAGAGCAGAGTGCAATGGTCTTGCGCCCCATCACTGCCGAGCCGCGGGCATAATGCAGGGTGCCTAGCAGTTGGTTGACGGCTTGCGCTTGCTGATTGTGTTGCAGTGTTGAGGTAAAAGCGGGTAATGCCGAAGTGAGCATGATGCCGCCAATTAATAGGCAAGCCATCAGCTCGACCAGCGTTTGGCCGTGCATCCTTTTCATGATTCCAGCTTCCTTGCCAGATTATTGGGTTAACGCTATCGACGTAGTGTAGGGCGGATTTTTCGAATGCCAAGTTTTGACGAAACAAGGGTGATGGTGGTAGGGGGTGGAGTTGTTGGCTTGTTGAGTGCTTATGGCTTGGCCGTTAGCGGTGTATGGGTGACCTTGCTTGATCGTCAGCAGGTTGGTCAGGAATCCTCTTGGGCCGGCGGGGGGATCGTTTCACCGCTCTACCCCTGGCGTTACAGCCCGGCGGTAACGGCGTTGGCGCATTGGTCGCAGGATTTTTATCCGCGGTTGGGTGAGCAGCTACTGGCGCAGACGCGGATTGACCCTGAGGTGTATGTCACCGGGTTGTATTGGCTTGATCTTGATGATGAGGCAGAGGCGCTTGCCTGGGCGCAGCGTGAGGGGCGGCCGCTGCGGCGTGTGGATGTCGCGGTGGTAGAGCATGCGGTGCCGGCGTTGGCTGAAGGCTTTGGGCGGGCGGTGCGGATGGCGGATGTGGCTAATGTGCGTAACCCGCGCTTGGTCAAGGCGCTGCGGGCTGCGTTGCAGCAGATGCCGAATGTCACCTTGCATGAGCACTGCGCGGTCAGTGGTTTTATTCGCGAGAGTGGGCGTATCACGGGCGTGCACACCGCACAGGGTGATATGTATGCCGATCAGGTGGTGCTCGCGGCTGGTGCCTGGAGCGGTGAGTTGATGACGACCCTCGGCATCGAATTGCCAGTGGTGCCGGTCAAGGGGCAGATGATTCTGTACAAATGTGCCGAAGACTTTCTTCCTGCCATCGTGCTGGCCAAGGGGCGTTATGCGATTCCGCGGCGTGATGGTCATATTCTGATTGGCAGCACCCTTGAGCATGCGGGTTTCGACAAGACACCGACTGACGAAGCGATGGCCAGTTTAAAAGCTTCCGCAATCGAGTTGTTGCCGGCGCTGGCGGATGCCGAGGTGGTGGGGCATTGGGCAGGGCTGCGGCCTGGTTCGCCTGAGGGCATTCCGTTTATTGGGCCTGTGCCGGGTCATGAAGGCTTGTGGCTGAACTGCGGGCATTATCGCAATGGGCTGGTTCTGGCGCCGGCGTCCTGCCAATTGCTGGCGGACCTGATGCTGGGGCGTGAGCCTATTGTTGATCCGGCGCCTTATGCGCCTACTGGGCGGTTGGGTTCGACTTGTTGAGTGTTTCACTGCGAGGGGCTTGCGGCTAAAGCCCCTCCAACAATTAATGCTCGGTTTAGTCGATACCGAGCTTCTTCAGTCGATAGCGCATCGAGCGAAAACTCAGGCCCAGACGCTGCGCAGCAGCCGTGCGGTTCCAGCGGGTTTCTTCCAGAGCTTGCATGATCAGTTTGCGCTCGATGGCTTCCAGGTAGTCTTCCAGGTTATCGATCTGTGCGAGGTTGGCTTCGCCGTTCTCACTGATTGGCACGCTGTCGGCCAGGCGCAGGTCGCTGGTGGTGATGCGATCGTCTTCGCACAGGGTATAGGCGCGTTCGAGCATGTTCTCCAGCTCGCGCACGTTGCCCGGAAAGCGGTAGCTTTTGAGTTTCTCCAGCGCGTCGTCATCCAGCTTGGCTGGGCTAAGGCCTGTGCCCTCGGCCAGGCGCTTGAGCATGATGCCTGCTAGAAGGGCAATGTCCTCGCGGCGCTCGCGCAGGGCGGGTACGCGCAGTTCGATCACGTTTAGGCGGTAATACAGGTCCTGGCGGAAACGTCCGGCCGCGACCTCCCCGGCCAGGTCCTTGTGGGTGGCGCAGAGGATGCGTACATCGACAATCAGCTCTTGCTGACCGCCCACGGCGCGTACGGCTTTTTCCTGAATCGCGCGTAGCAATTTAACTTGCATTGGCAGCGGTAGGTCGGCCACTTCGTCGAGGAACAGCGTGCCGCCGTTGGCTGCTTGAAACAGGCCTTGTTTGTCTTCGATGGCGCCGGTAAAACTGCCTTTTTTATGACCGAAAAACTCGCTTTCCATCAGCTCGGTGGGGATGGCACCGCAGTTGACCGGGATAAAGGGCTGATCGCCACGTGAGCCTTGCTCGTGGATCAGGCGGGCGACCAGCTCCTTGCCGCTGCCAGATTCGCCGCTGATGTACACCGGTGCCTGGCTACGTGCGAGCTTGAGGATCTGCTTGCGCATGGCCTTCATCGGCGGTGAGTCGCCGAGCAAGCGGCTGTCCACCGGCAACTCTTCGCCATCGGCGCTGCGCAGGCGCAAGGCGGCGGCAACCAGTTCACGTAGGCGGCCGAGGTCCACCGGCTTGGTCAGAAAGTCGAATGCGCCGGCTTTCAGGGCGTTAATTGCAGTATCCAGGCTGCCATAAGCGGTGATCATCGCCACGGGCACTTGCGGGTGGCGCAGCAGAATATGTTGCACAAGCTCAAGGCCTGTGCCATCAGGTAGGCGCATATCGGTCAGGCACAGGTCGAAGGGCTCTTTCGCTAGCCATTCGCGGGCTTCCTTGACGTTGCGCGCGCTTCGGGTGTCGAGCTTCATGCGCCCCAGGGTGATTTCCAGAAGTTCGCGAATATCCGGTTCGTCATCGACGATCAAGGCTCTCTGGCGGGTCATGGTCAGCTCAGTTTGCGCGGGTGGGCGAAGGTGATGCGTAGGCAGCTGCCGCCACCGTCACGCAGTTTATAGTCGAGGCGTGCCTGGTTGCTTTCGCACAGCTCGCGGGAAATATACAGGCCCAGGCCGGTGCCCTTGTTTTCTGTGGTGTAGAACGGTTCGAACAAGTGGTGCAGTTGCTCTTCGGCAACGCCAGGGCCGTCGTCCAATACCTCGAGTACCGGTAGCTCGCTTTCTGGGTCGCGGAACAGCTTCAGCCAGACCTGCCCATGCTTGTTCTTTTGTGCGCTGTAGCGCAGACCATTCTCCACCAGATTGCTCAGCACCTGTGTGAGCTGGTGCGGGTCCATCCGGGTTTGAATGCTGCCGCTGGTGGTTTCCAGGTGGAGTGTCTGCCCGGGAGCCGCACTGCTGCGGAATTCACTGGCGAAACGGTGTAACCAATACTTCAGATCGAGCAGTTGTGGTTCGGCCTGGCGCCGTCGCGACAGTTGCAGGACGTTCTCGATCACCAAGTTCATTCGTCGCGAGTGATCCTGGATGATCTGCGCCAGGCGCAGGTCCGGACCTTCCAGCTCTTCGGATTCCTGCAGCAGTTGTGCTGCGTGGCTGATTGCGCCCAGGGGGTTGCGAATCTCATGGGCGATACCCGCTGTGAGGCGGCCCAGTGAGGCGAGTTTGAGCTGCTGCGCCTGCTGAGCGATCTGTGAGATGTCGTCGAGAAAAATCAGGGTGTGTTTATGCTCGCCGCGCTGCAGAGCAATAAAGCTAGGTTGAAGCACTCGGCCATCGGCTGCGGCTTGTAAGCTGGCGGGGCGCAAGCTGGGGTTGTGCGACCATTGCTGCATGCGTTTGATCAGTTCTGGGCAGTGTGGGTCGAGAATCTTGCCGGTCAGGTCGGCATGCCCCAGCAGGTGGTTGGCTCCCTGGTTGGCCAGTAATACGCGGTGCAGTTCATCCAGCACCAGAATGCCGGTGCGCATGCGCTGCAGGATCAGGCCGTTCAATGCTTCTAGGTTGGCCACGTCGGCAGCACGCTGCTCGGCCAGGCTTTCGCTGACTTGCAGGCGGCGTGTCAGTCCCTGCACAAACAGTGCAGCGGCAAAGCACAGCGCGCCAAGCGCACCGGCCTGTACGTACTGCGCGGCAGCAGCCGGTCGGCTAAGGCTGAGGTAGAAGGTTAGGTAGATCATGCCTGTTGCTGCGGCTGCGGCAATCAGTAGGCCGATACGCCCACGCAACAGGATATTGGCGATCGCCACGGCAACAATCAGCAGGTTACCGATGCCGCTGGGCGTGCCGCCGGCGGCATAGAATAGGCCTGACAGCAGAATTACATCGACCAACGCCAAGCTGAATACTTGCGCCAGACCTTTAGGGCTGCGCACGGTGGCGATAATTAGAACGTTAAGCGCCAGATACAGCCAGCTGCCATTGCGAAACAGCGTTGGGTGCATCATTTCCAGCAGTTCGCTGTCCAGATTGCTGGATACCAGCAGCGCCAGGGTGATGCCGATCACCAGGCGGTACAGGTGATAGAGCCGCAGGATTCGCCTGCTTTGCTCTCCGCTCAGGGAAAAATCAGCGCTCACCGGATTGTGGGCCTTGCTCTAAATGCGCCTGGCTGCAGAACCATTGTTCGCCCTTTGCCAGCGCGTGATCGCGTGGGACATGGGTGCCGCAATGTTCGCAGCGCACCATGGTGGTAGGGGCTGAGCTGGTGTTGCGGTCTTCAGGGCGAGGGTTTGTTGGCCTAGTAAAGCGTCGCCACAGCCAAAACGAGGCCGCAATGATGGCAATCCAGAACAGTAAGCGGAACAGGCCCATGGCGCTCTCTTTCTATCGGGAAGCGGGCAGTTTAGCTAACCCGTCTGTGTGCGCCCAGCATTGAAGTCGTGCGCTGAGTGTTGTTTTCCGCCGCTTTGAGCGATAAGCCGCGTTTGGTGGTGACGGCGGGCTTACTTGCCGTTCAGCTTCGGCCATCTGGCCAATAAAAAGGGAGGCCTAAGGCCTCCCTTTTCCACTGCGTTTTGCCGGCTTAGTCGAACAGGGCAAAGGTCAGGTAGCTGAACCAGGAGCGGCTCGGTTTTTCTTCGCTGGTGCCAGCCTTGAGGTCATCCGGGATTTGCTCTTCGGCATCTTCGTATTGGCGAATCACATCCTGGCTGGCGCGGGTTTCACCCGGTGGCAGCGGGGTGTCAGTTTCAATCAAGCCCAAGGTCGCCTTTGCCAGCCAGGAGCGACTGTCGGCTTCTTCTTCGCGCGGGACAAACTGGCCGTCAACTAGGCTTGGGTGGTCCGGGTAGTTGAGCTTGAGAGTTTCCAGGCTGGTAGCCGCCAGGTCATCCAGGGTCAGGCGCTGGTAGGCCTCGGTCATTACCGCAAGGCCGTCGCCGACTGCTGGGGTTTCCTGGAAGTTTTCCACCACATAGCGGCCACGGTTGGCTGCTGCCACATAGGCGTTACGCGTCAGGTAGTAGTGCGCCACGTGAATCTCATAGGCGGCCAGCAGATTGCGCAGGTAGATCATGCGCTGCTTGGCGTCTGGTGCGTAGCGGCTAGTCGGGAAGCGGCTGGTGAGCTGAGCGAACTCATTGTAAGAGTCGCGGGCGGCGCCCGGGTCGCGCTTGGTCATGTCCAGCGGAACGAAGCGGGCAATCAGGCCGCGGTCCTGGTCAAACGAAGCCAGGCCTTTGAGGTAGTAGGCGTAGTCAACATTGGCGTGCTGCGGGTGCAGGCGGATAAAACGGTCCGCTGCGGACTTGGCCGCTTCAGGCTCAACGTTCTTGTAGTAAGCGTAGATCAGCTCCAGCTGCGCTTGCTCGGCATAACGGCCGAACGGGTAGCGCGACTCCAGTGCCTTGAGCTTGGCGACGGCGCTGGTGTAGCTATTATTATCCAGGTCGGCCTGTGCCTGCTGGTAGAGTTCGGTCTCGCTCAGGTTTTCGTCGACCACCTCTTTCGATGAGCAGGCGGCAGTGAGGGCGAGGATTGCGATCAGCAGCAGGTGTTTCACTTGCATGGCGGCTTGCGTCCCTGTGACGGCGGCTGTCTTGAGCAAAGCCGTCCTGTTATGATGAGCGCCCCCGGTACCCCTGGGGCAAAGACGCCGTATTTAACCACAAGCGTGTAGCCGAAACCAAAAGCTATGCCCCCTCTGTTGCCGAGCATGTCCTCTATTAATAAGCAGATCATTGAACTGAACGCCGAGGTGCCCTATGAAATGGGCGGTCAACGCCTCGATCAAGTCGCCGCACTCCTGTTCGCCGAGCACTCGCGTTCGCGTCTGTCTGCCTGGATCAAAGAGGGTCTGTTGACCGTCGATGGTGAGGTGTTGCGCCCGCGCGACATCGTCCATGGCGGTGCACTGCTGGCGTTGAACGCCGAGCAGGAAGCGCAGGGCGAATGGATCGCCCAGGACATCGCGCTAAACATCGTCTACGAAGACGAACAGATTCTGGTGATCGACAAACCGGCCGGTCTGGTTGTACACCCTGCTGCTGGGCATGCCGATGGCACTTTGCTAAACGCCTTACTGCACCATGTGCCGGATATTATCAACGTGCCGCGTGCCGGCATCGTGCACCGTCTGGATAAAGACACCACTGGCCTGATGGTGGTGGCCAAAACCATCGAGGCGCAGACCCGTTTGGTCGACCAGTTGCAGAAGCGCTCGGTCAGCCGTATCTATGAATGCATCGTGATTGGTGTGATCACCTCCGGCGGCAAGATCAACGCGCCGATTGGCCGCAGCTCCTCGCAGCGCCAGCGCATGGCGGTGAGTGATGGCGGCAAACCGGCGGTCAGCCATTATCGGGTGCTGGAGCGTTATCGGTCGCACACCCATGCGCGAGTCAAGCTGGAAACTGGCCGTACTCACCAGATTCGCGTGCACATGAGTCATATCGGTTATCCGTTGGTGGGCGATCCGGTCTACGGTGGGCGCTTCCGCATCCCTCCGGCCGCCAATCCAAGCATGGTGCAAACCCTCAAGGAGTTCCCGCGTCAGGCGTTGCATGCGCGTTTCCTGGAGTTGGATCATCCGATCACCGGTGAACGTATGAAGTGGCAGTCGCCATTGCCGGATGACTTTGTCTGGTTGCTGACGCTGCTGCGTCAGGACCGTGAAGCGTTTATCGGCTGAGCACGGCCTGACTAACGCGAGTGGCGAATAGGGAGCAGGGTGACAGGATGCACGATTGGCTAACACCACAATGGCCCGCGCCAGCAAGAGTCAAAACCAGCGTCACGACCCGCAGTGGTGGTGTCAGTGTTGCGCCGTTCGATAGCTGCAACCTGGGCGAGCATGTTGGCGACGAACCAAAGGCCGTGCTGAAAAACCGTCAGCGATTGGTCAGCCTGCTCGGCTGCAAGCCCGCCTGGTTGCAGCAGGTTCATGGTGTTGCGGTGGTTGAGGCCAACCCTGCTCTGGTACTTGAAGCCGACGCCAGTTGGACGAAAAAGCCAGGTATCGCCTGCACAGTAATGACCGCCGATTGCCTGCCCGTGCTGTTCTGTGACCGGGCCGGCACCCGTGTTGCGGCAGCTCATGCTGGCTGGCGCGGCCTGGCTGCCGGGGTGCTTGAAGCCACTCTGGATCAATTGGCAGTGCCGGCAGATCAGGTGCTGGTCTGGTTGGGGCCAGCGATTGGTCCGCAGGCCTTCGAAGTAGGCGGTGAGGTGCGTGAGGCGTTTGTTGCTCAGCATGCGCAAGCCGCGTCAGCATTCCAGCCCAGCGTCAATGTGGGCAAATTTATGGCTGATATCTACCAGCTGGCGCGTATTCGTCTGGCCGCCTGTGGCGTTGACGCGGTGTACGGCGGTGATTTCTGCACCTTCAACGATCCACGTTTCTTCTCCTATCGCCGTTCTGCGCAAACCGGGCGCTTTGCCAGCCTAATCTGGTTGGTTAACTGATCCTCGCGTGCCGCAGCTGCGGCACTGTTGCGGCAAATGATCCAGGTCAACGCCGCTCGGCTTGAAACCTGCACAATCGTCCTCATCTACTCTTCATCTCGCAGGCTTTCTGTTTGGGTGCGATTCAGTGCGCCGGCCTGCCATCACCACGAGGGTTGATTGTTTATGCGTATTGATCGTTTAACCAGCAAGTTGCAACTCGCGCTCTCCGATGCGCAGTCCCTGGCCGTTGGTCTGGACCATGCGGCCATTGAGCCGCTGCACCTGATGCAGGCATTGCTCGAACAGCAGGGCGGCTCGATCAAACCGCTGTTGATGCAGGTCGGTTTTGATGTCAACAGCCTGCGCCTGGCTTTGGGCAAGGAGCTGGATCAGCTGGGCAAAATCCAGAATCCATCCGGCGACGTCAATCTGTCGCAGGACCTGGCGCGTCTGCTCAATCAGGCTGATCGCTTGTCGCAGCAGAAGGGCGACCAATTTATCTCCAGCGAGCTGGTGCTGCTGGCTGCGATGGATGAGAACACCAAGCTGGGCAAGCTGTTGTTGGGTCAGGGCGTTAGCCGCAAGGCGCTGGAAAATGCCGTGACCAACCTGCGCGGCGGCGATGCGGTCAATGACCCGAACGTCGAGGAAAATCGCCAGGCTCTGGATAAATACACCGTCGACCTGACCAAGCGTGCCGAAGAAGGCAAGCTCGACCCGGTAATCGGTCGTGACGACGAGATTCGCCGCACCATTCAGGTCTTGCAGCGTCGCACCAAGAACAACCCGGTGCTGATCGGCGAGCCGGGCGTCGGTAAAACTGCGATTGCCGAAGGCCTGGCCCAGCGCATCGTCAATGGCGAGGTACCGGATGGCCTGAAGGATAAGCGCCTGCTGTCACTGGATATGGGCGCGCTGATCGCGGGTGCCAAGTTTCGCGGCGAGTTCGAGGAGCGCCTGAAGGCAGTGCTCAATGAGCTGAGCAAGCAGGAAGGGCGGATCATCCTGTTTATCGATGAGCTGCACACCATGGTTGGCGCCGGCAAGGGCGAAGGCTCGATGGATGCTGGCAATATGCTCAAGCCATCGCTGGCGCGCGGTGAGCTGCACTGCGTCGGCGCGACCACGCTCAACGAGTACCGCCAGTACATCGAGAAAGACGCAGCGCTGGAGCGGCGCTTTCAGAAAGTGCTGGTGGATGAACCGAGCGAAGAAGACACCATCGCCATCCTGCGTGGGCTGAAAGAACGCTACGAGGTGCACCACAAGGTGGCCATCACTGACGGCGCGATCATCGCCGCGGCCAAGTTGTCGCACCGCTATATCACCGATCGTCAGTTGCCGGATAAGGCCATCGACCTGATCGACGAAGCGGCCAGCCGCATTCGTATGGAGATCGATTCCAAGCCCGAGGTGCTCGACCGCCTTGAGCGCCGCCTGATTCAGCTCAAGGTTGAAGCCCAGGCGTTGAAGAAAGAAGACGACGAAGCGGCGATCAAGCGCCTGGCCAAGCTTAACGAAGACATTGCGCGCCTGGAGCGCGAATACGCCGACCTGGAGGAAATCTGGAAGTCTGAGAAGGCTGAGGTGCAAGGCTCCGCGCAAATCCAGCAGAAGATCGAGCAGGCCCGTCAGGAGCTTGAGGCGGCGCGGCGCAAGGGTGATCTCAACCGCATGGCCGAGCTGCAGTACGGGATTATTCCCGATCTGGAGCGCAGCCTGCAGATGGTCGATCAGCACGGTAAAAGCGAGAACCAGTTGCTGCGTAGCAAGGTCACCGAGGAAGAAATCGCCGAAGTGGTGTCGAAATGGACCGGTATTCCGGTAAGCAAGATGCTCGAAGGCGAGCGCGACAAACTGCTGAAAATGGAAGGCCTGCTGCATCAGCGGGTGATCGGTCAGGACGAAGCCGTGGTTGCTGTGGCTAACGCGGTTCGGCGCTCTCGTGCCGGGCTGTCCGACCCGAATCGGCCGAGCGGTTCGTTCCTCTTTCTTGGTCCTACCGGGGTCGGTAAAACCGAACTGTGCAAGGCGTTGGCTGAGTTTCTGTTCGATACCGAAGAGGCGTTGGTGCGTATCGACATGTCCGAGTTTATGGAGAAGCACTCCGTGGCGCGGCTGATCGGGGCGCCACCGGGTTATGTCGGTTACGAAGAGGGCGGTTACTTAACCGAGGCGGTACGCCGTAAGCCCTATTCGGTGATCCTGCTGGATGAAGTGGAAAAGGCGCATCCGGACGTGTTCAACGTGTTGTTGCAGGTGCTGGAAGATGGTCGTCTGACTGACAGCCATGGCCGCACAGTGGACTTCAAGAACACCGTGATCGTGATGACATCCAACCTCGGCTCCTCGCAGATTCAGGAGCTGGTCGGTGATCGTGAGGCACAGCGCGCAGCTGTGATGGATGCGGTGGGCACACACTTCCGTCCGGAATTTATCAACCGGATTGATGAAGTGGTGATCTTCGAGCCGCTGGCCCGCGACCAGATTGCTGGTATCGCACAAATCCAGCTGAGCCGTTTGCGTCAGCGTCTGGCTGAGCGTGAGCTGAGCCTGGAGTTGTCCGATGAGGCCTTGGATAAGCTGATCGCCGTTGGTTACGACCCGGTCTATGGTGCTCGCCCGCTCAAGCGTGCTGTGCAGCGCTGGATCGAAAACCCCTTGGCCCAGCTGATTCTGGCCGGCAAGTTCGCCCCAGGCAGCAGTGTGACAGGTAAGGTTGAGGGCGATGAAATCGTCTTTGGTTAAACGCTGTCGGCCACAATAGGGCGGCAAAATAAAAATACACCCCGGTTCAGTTGGCGCTGACCGGGGTGTTTTTATTGGGGCGGATTACAGGTGCTTGAGTAGGACTTCCAGTGCGGCAGCCTGGTCTTCTGCCAGGTCAATGATGTGAAAGCCGGCCCAACAGTGCTGGCCGTCGGCGCCAGGACGACTCCACAGGCAATCAGCGCCGAGGGTGATTTCACAGACGCCCTCTACCGGTTGCTCACTCACTATGCGGCACTCCACCAACTCGTCGGCAGCTAGCGGCGTATCGCTAAACAACATAAAGCCGTCGGCGGACAAGTCGACTACGCGGCCCAGGCGCTGTCCCGTGTGTAGGTCGAAGACTTCCAGCTGCACGTCGGCGTTATGCCGGCTGTGCAGGCGACGTTCGTCATCCATAGGAGTTCCTTATTCTTGAGGCTCAGCCGTGCGCCCGGTAAAACGTTGGAGCACGCGGTAAATGGCGGTAAGGGCACGGTCCACCAGTGGTGCACCTCGTTCGGGGGTGACGATGCGCGCCAGCCCTTGTTCCATTTCAGTGGCCAGCTGGGTGAGTGGCTTGATTGCTACGCGCTGGCCGCTCTGGTCGACAAACATGTAGTTGCGAGTTGTTGGGCTGAACCAGGACAACTTGAGTGTGCGCACCTGCTCGCCATTGACGAACTCGAACCAGGTGCCGAACTCGATATGTCCCAGCTCTTTAGCCAGCGCCAGCGCGCGCGTCGAGAGTGTTGATTCGCGTGGTGCCAGAGTGGCCAGCGCGGCGTCTTCACCGAGCATGGCGCCGAGTGGGCTCTCGGGCAGGATGGGTTTGAGCTGGGCGGCCACTTGTGGCTGTTTAGCCTGTACGGCATGTTGGCAGGCCACGAGGTCCTGCAGCAGCCGGCGGATGCCGTCTTCGTGGTAGCCGCCCAGCAGCTCCAGGCCTTTGCGCAGGTCTTCGAGCAGCGGTACGCGTAATTTCTGCAGGCGCTCACGGCCGGCGTCGTCAAGCAGGGTGCCACTCCAGGCCAGTTGCTCGGCCGCTTCGCAGGCGCGCTGCCATTCCGGGCTCTGCTCACCATTGCGCAGCAGTACAAAGACCAGTACGTCCGCCCAGGTTAGTTCGAGGAAGTTGCGGATGATGGTCGGCGGTTGACGATTATTCAGGCTGTTGCCGATCACTTCGACTGCATGCTGACGAGCGCCAAGCAGTTTGTCGCGGCCTTTTGCCGCTTCTACTGCACGGCGCTCGCGCAGCTCGACCTTATGGCGGAGTGTCGCAACGAATTCGTTGAACTCCTCCAGTAGGTTGTTAAACAGTTGCAGGTCGCCGAAAAAATCGTGGATAACCCGCTCAACCACCCACTGCATTTTGGCCAGCAGGCCGCGTTCGTCGCCTTCCCCGCCATACAAAACACCTGCTTGGGCCATGGCATTTAGCAGGCGCCGGGCCGGGTGGTGGTGCTGGGTGAACAGCGCTTTGTCCTGCAGTGCCACTTTCAGGTAGGGCGTATGCAGGTGGGACAGGGTGGTCTTGCAGGTGTCCGGCAGGTTGTCGTCGTCGAGGATAAAGTCGAACAGCATGCCGACCAGGTCGATCACGTCGGCTTCCTGGTCAGAAACCTTCTGCTGGCCCGGTAGCTCGCTGTGCGCTTCCAGCTGCTGTTGCAAATCTGCCTTGAGGCCCTCGACCTGCTGTGGGCGACTCAGCCGCTGCGACAGGTCGTTGGCCGATTGTTGCTGCATGCGGTTGAGTGCATCCAGCAGGGCTGAGGCGCTGTAGGTGCTGGTCGCCTCGCGCGGTGTGAAGCTGGCAATGCTGCGCGTGCCGCCAAGGAGTGGCGCGTCAATATCGCGCTGGCGGTGTTCACCCAGTAGTGTCGCCAGGCTGCCGAGCAATTCCAGGGGGTCACTCGGTGGTGGGCCGCTGAGGTCTGTAGTGACAGGCTTGTAGGATTGCCCTGGCGCTGGTGCCGAAGGCGTACCGGTCTGGCTGTTGCTGGCGGAGCTGCTGCCTTCAGGTGCTTGCTTGGTCGGAGCGGCAGTCGAGGTTTTAGGCCGCAGCAGTGGGTTGTTGCGCTGCGCGGTGTACTTCAAATTTGGCAGCACGCCTGCATCGATCAGGCGTTGATTCAATGCGGTATAGATGCTGTCCAGGCTCTGCATAACATGTGTATCAAACAACGTATAAAGGATGACCTTTATACGCAGTGGAAATGGGCAGGGTGTCAGGGCATCGCGAAACGCCTGGGCAATCATCTGCGGGCCAAAGGGATTGATGTCCTCACCGAGCTTCTGGCCGTTATTAAGGAGTGCCAGGCGTTGTTCCAGTGCAAACAGTGATTGCGCGCAGCGCGCCTTGACCCGGCTGACCATATTGGTGACTTGCAGGCTTTCTTCATAATCCTCGTTTTGCACCAGCGCCATGTGCTCAGCGTCCAGCTTGCTGGTGCTGGGTGGTGGCTTGAGTTTGCCTTCGAGGAAATCAGAGAAATTCTGTGCAATTTGCTGATGATAGCTGCGTTCAATCTGCGGGCGCTGCCGGCGGATCTCGCGCATGTTGTCGAAGAACAGGGTTTGCACCTGATTGTTCTCGGCTTTTTCGGCGCATTCGAACAGCGTGTCGTCGACCTGGGCAAAGACCCCCGTCAGGTGTTCAGCCAGGCGGTTCATCACTAGTTTTCGACAGCTTTGCACCAAGTCGCCGAAGCGTGGCTGGATGCCACGGCTGGCAAGGGTGTGCGTTGAGCCGGGTGGATTTGGCGGTGTGCCCTGGTTACTCATGGACTTTCCTGGCTGGAGCCTTACGGCTTGTGCGTCCTGCAATGAATACAGACCTAGTGAAGATATAGCAGCCGCTCACGCAGCTGCAAATCATTGTACTAAAAGCAATTTAAGGGGTTGACAGGCGCGCGCGGAAACGTAAAATGGCGCGCCTCAGACACGGGAAACGATTTAATAACCGGCTCCAGTTTCTGAGAACGGAAGCAAGTAGTTCCGCGATAGCTCAGTCGGTAGAGCAAATGACTGTTAATCATTGGGTCCCAGGTTCGAGTCCTGGTCGCGGAGCCAATCTTTCATCGGGGTATAGCGCAGTCCGGTAGCGCGCCTGCTTTGGGAGCAGGATGTCGGGAGTTCGAATCCCCCTACCCCGACCATTTTTGGGTCGTTAGCTCAGTTGGTAGAGCAGTTGGCTTTTAACCAATTGGTCGTAGGTTCGAATCCCACACGACCCACCATTTCAAGCATGCTTGAATGATAAAAAACCCGCCTAGTGCGGGTTTTTTATTGCCTGCGATTTATGTCGACCTCCATTCTTTGGCGGATTTAAACGCAAGAACTGGCCATGCCGCACATGGTGCTGGGCGGCCATGGCGAGTTCCTGCGGATAGGGTTGAGCCAATCAATGCAGCTTTAGACGCGGCTCGGTGCTGCGGCCGATGCGGTCGCCAAGCATCATCAGCAGTGTGCGGGTGACGCCGTATAGAGCGATCTGGTGCATGCGGTAGAGCGAGATGTAGAACATCCTGGCCAGCCAGCCTTCGAGCATGACGCTGCCGGTCAGGTTGCCCATCAGGTTGCCGACCGCAGAGAAGGTCGACAGCGAGATCAGTGAGCCGTAATCGCGGTAGCGGTATTCAGGCAGAGCTTTGCCCTCGATGCGCAGCTTCAGTGATTTGCCCAGTAGCGATGCTTGCTGGTGCGCTGCTTGCGCGCGCGGCGGCACGTTGCGTCCTCCGCTGCCAGGCTGCGGACAGGCTGCGCAGTCGCCGAAGGCAAAAATGTCGTCGTCCAGGGTGGTCTGCAGCGTCAGGCGCACCTGCAATTGGTTGATGCGATTATTTTCCAGGCCATCCAGCTCTTTAAGGAAATCAGGTGCTCGAATCCCTGCCGCCCAGACTTTCAAGGTGGCCGGAATAACCTGACCTTGCGCGGTATGCAGCGCCTCGCGAGTGACCTGGCTGACGGCGGCGCCGGTGAGGACGGTTACGCCGAGTTTCTCCAAGGTCTTATGCACGGGCTGGCTGATCCGCTCCGGCAGGGCAGGCAAGACCCTGGGGCCGGCTTCGATCAGGGTGATGCGCATGTTTTCCGGGCTGATCCGATCCAATCCGTAGGCAGCCAATTCGCGTGCGGCATGGTGCAGTTCGGCGGCCAGTTCAACACCTGTTGCGCCGGCGCCGACGATGGCAATGTTGATTAGCTCGGTAGCTGCGCTTTGGCTAGCATGGGCGCGCAGGTAGTGGCTGAGCAGCTGGTGGTGGAAGCGCTCTGCCTGCTCGCGGGTGTCGAGAAACAGGCAGTGCTCGGCGGCGCCCGACGTGCCGAAGTCATTGGTGGTACTTCCCACAGCAATAACCAGGCTGTCATAGCTGAGCTCGCGCGCAGGCATGAGCACCTGCCCCTGATCATCCAGGGTGGCAGCAAGGCTGATACGTTTTTCTGCGCGATTGAGGTCGCACATCCGCCCCAGTTGGAATTCGAAGTGATTCCATTTGGCTTGCGCCACGTAGTTGAGTTCGTCACCTGAGGAGTTCAGCGAGCCCGCGGCCACTTCGTGCAGCAGCGGTTTCCAGATATGCGTCAGGTTTGCATCGACCAGGGTGATCTTGGCTTGGCCGCGTTTGCCCAGGGTTCTACCCAGGCGGGTGGCAAGCTCCAGTCCGCCGGCGCCGCCGCCGACAATTACGATTTGATGAGTCATCAGACACGCTCACAAGGCTTTTAAGAAAAAGTGGCGAGTCGCAGGGGGCGAGCGCTAAGCAGCTCATAGCACCAGTCGACTCAGAAGACGGCTCAGCACACCCAGACCAATCGTGACCATTACGATGATCAGCAGCAGTCGCCAGACCTTGAACGGCTGGCGCTCGACCTGATGTTGCGGAGCGCTAAGGTATTGCTCGACGCGTTTTTGATCATCAGGACTCAGGCGACTGGACATGCGTGCCTCGAATTAAGGGGGCGGTTGGCAATTGATGGGATCGATTGCAGGCTGAAGTGCTGGGCATTCTAGCCGCGCGACTTATAAAGGCTCAACGCGCAGGGCGTCATTCAAGCGAATAATGCCCCCTTGTAGCACGCGCGCGGTAATACCGCCGTGGCCGCGCATGGCCTGAAAGGTGCCAAGCCCTAGGCGTTCTTCCAGCTTGGCGCAGGGTTGGCACCAGCCGGTGGTTTCCAGTATCGCCTGGCCGAGGCGGAAGCGTCGGCCCTTGAGGCTGAACAGGTTGATGCCGCTTATGGCGATATTGCGCCGCAGTTCAATCGGGTTGATCGGCTGTTCGGTAGGACGACCCATTAATGCGCTTATCACCGCGAGGTGTTCCCATTGAATTAGGGTGACCTGCCTGGCATTGCGCGGCCCCGGCCGGCTGTGGTCGCCGGTGAGGCCTGCTTCACGGCGCGCTTCCACGGCGTCCAATTCAATCATCGTTGCTCGCGATGCGGGGCGCACGCCTATCCAGCGTACACAGCCTTGTTGCGGCACGGCTGCGAGCAGTTCGTGCAAAGGGCTCACAGGCTGATGCCCACATCGAAGAGTACGGAGCGGCCAAGGTTGTTGCGCAGAAAATCTGGAGCGTCCGGATGGGCGAACAGCACGCGCGCAAAGGTTGGCCCCACCAGTGATAGCGAGCGCCAACCCTGGCGGAGAAACTCGGTCGGCGGCGGGAAGTGGCTATTGAAATCCGGCACGGCGCGTTTCAGATTGACGTAAGCAAGCAGGTCCAGTTCGCCCAGATCGAGGCCGCGCTCTTTATAGTTGTGGGCTTTCTTGCGTAGGGTCGGCGTCAACCGTTGTTGCAACTCGGCGGCGGCGATGCGCCGTGGTTTGGCTTCGCGGCGCACCAGTTGGCTGAGGGAAAACGCACTGCGTCGCCGCTCCAGTTCGGCGCGCCATTCATCATTCAGGCGGCGACCCTCATCGAGGACGAAGAACACTTCAAAGCTCGCCTCGCGGAACAGCACGTCAGGCGGCTCATGGCCTGCGGCGCTGAATTCATCCAGGCGGTGGCTGACATTCAACGCCTGTAGCAGGCGCTGGCAGACCCAGCGCTCGCGTTCCCACTTGCGCGCGTTGGAGAGAAAGGCGTTGGCTTGTTCGGCCTGATGCGTCAGCAGGCGCAGGTAATCTGAGTCATCCATGGGCTCAGCTTAGCCTGCGCGGTTGGGTTGTTGGTACCCCTCTGCGACGGTTGTTGCGGGCTTTTCATTTGTTGCTGGAGGCCGCAGTTGTAGACTGCGCAAGTCGGTCACTATTGCTTGGGGGGTGTTCCGCATGATTGCCGCGCACGTATTGTCGTCTACCAGTCAGGTGTTAGGTTGGCTGATCTATCTGCCGCTGCTGTGCTGGGCGATCTGGCGTGCGCCCTGGGTCGAGCTGTGCAGTGATCTGCGCCGCCAGCATCTGTTCGCTGGCACGGCGCTGGCGCTGTTTATGCTGTGGCTTGTGCGGCGGGACTTCGACTCTGGGTTGTCCTATCACTTTATCGGCATGACGGCGGTCACCTTGCTGCTGGATTGGCCGCTGGCCATGCTGGTGGGGCTTATTGCGCAGCTGGGCTTGCTGGCGCTCGGCCGGCAGGACCTTGCTGCGCTGGGGGTTAACGGCGTGCTGCTGGTGGTGATTCCTGTGTGGGTGACCGAGGTCTGTGCGCTCTGGGTCGAGAAAAAACAGCCGCGTAATTTGTTCGTCTACATCTTCTGCAGTGGCTTTTTCGCGGCGGCGCTAGCGGCATTGCTGTGTATCGCCGCCGCCTTCACGGTGCTTTGGGTTGATGGGCTGTTCCCAATGCCGCCCTGGCTGGAGGATTTTATCGGCTATCTCTGGCTGGTGATTTTCCCCGAGGCTTTTATCAACGGCATGCTGGTAACTGCGTTGGTGGTGTTCTATCCAGACTGGCTGGAGACCTTCAACCGTACGCGTTATCTGGCTGCGCCTTGGAAGGATGATGATCTGCCGCGCTGATGGCGCGCCCTTCAGCGTTTCGATTGCGTTGCGCAGGTTGATTCAGATCAAGTTGCGCGAAGGACGATGCGCGATCTTTCATCTACCAACAGAGAGGGCGTGATATGGGCGTGCATCAATGGGCAAGGCAGGCAATCGAGCAGAGCTTGCAGGGAGTCGAGGCGCAGGGTTTTGATCAGGCTATGGCGCTGCGAGCGTTGCTCAGTGCCGTGATAGAGCGTAGTCGGTGCGGGCGAAGTGCGGCGGATCTAGCCGCAGAACTGCAGTTTCTCGCGGAAAACTTGGATGACGAGCGCGACTACAGTTTTATGCGGCCATGATGACCTGGTGCCGCGCCACAGAATGATCTGCCGCTTTTCGTGGGAGGGGGCTTTGGCCGCGATTGGGGCGCAGCTTCTAGGCAATCGCGGCTAAAGTCCCTCCCACAGAGCCTGTATGGGATTGTCAGCAATGCGGGCGAGTTCTGCGATCTCTGTAGGAGCGGGCCATGCCCGAGATGCTTTTGCTTAATCTCGATGTGTGGGCAAGCCCGCTTCCACAGTCACAACAGCCAACTCAGCGTGACCGTCTCAACAGTCTGTTAGTGCCCACGCGGCGGCAGTTCGCCAGAGAACACATCATCCTCCAATGGGTTGCCGGCAATCGCGTGTTCTTCCGAGGCCCAGGCGCCGAGATCGATCAGCTTGCAGCGTTCGGAGCAGAAAGGCCGGTTCGGGCTTTGCGGGCCCCACTCGACGGGTGCGCTGCAGGTGGGGCAGGCGACTAGGGTTGGCGTACTCATGCTTGGCCTCCGCGTAGGCTCAGGTAAAAGGTGTGGAGTCGCTCCACTTCGGCTTGCAACCAATGCAGATCTTGATCATTGAGCAGCACGTCATGGGCGTGGCGCAGGCGTTCCTCACGGCTGGCCTGGGCCTTGAGAATGGCCTGTACTTGCTCGCTGGAGCTCTGGTCACGGGCCATGGTGCGCTGCATTTGCAGCTGCTCGGGGGCGTCCACCACCAGTATGCGCTGGGTCAACTTGTGTTGGCCTGACTCAACCAGCAGCGGCGAAACCAGAATGGCGTAAGGTGATTCTGCCCGCGCCAGGTATTGGATAATTTCCTGGCCGATCAGCGGATGCAGCAGGGCTTCGAGCCAGCGCCGCTCATTGGCATCGGCAAAAATCCGGCTGCGCAATGCGGTGCGATCCAACTGGCCATCGGCCTGTAACACATCGCTGCCGAAGTGCTCGGTGATCTTGGCCAGCGCCGGCGTGCCTGGCTCAACTACCCAGCGCGCCGCATGGTCGGCATCGACCAGGTGCACGCCCAGGTCGATAAAGTGCTGGGCCACGGCGCTCTTGCCGCTGCCAATGCCGCCGGTAAGGCCGAGAATCCAGGGTTTTGTCGTCAAGGTGCGCGCTCGTGTCGGTCATCCAGGGGCGCGATTGTAGTGCAGCTGCTTGGCTGCTGGCGAACGCGGTCGTTTTGCGCGCATTGTCGGAGCCGTTGCGCCCTACAGTGCCGTAGCCCGGATGCAATCCGGGATGGATTGCGCGAATTGCATACGGGCTAAGTTGCTGGCGATAACTACATCGTCGGAGTGCCGAACCACAGCTAGCGGGCTCCTACAAAAGCTTAGAAACCGGCAATCTGCAGATAGTTGGCGGTGATTTGCTCACCCCAGAGCAAGGCAATCCAACCGGCAATCGCCAGATAAGGGCCGAAGGGGATCGGCGTGCTGGTTTCCGCATTACGCAAGCGCAGCATAATCAGGCCCAGTACCGCACCAACCAACGACGACAGCAATATCGTCAACGGCAATACCTGCCAACCACCCCAGGCGCCGAGCAGGGCCAGCAGCTTGAAGTCGCCATAGCCCATGCCTTCCTTGCCGGTTACCAGCTTGAACAGCCAGTACACCGACCACAGGCTCAAGTAGCCGGCAATCGCGCCCCACAGCGCATCTTCCAGGCTGGTAAACAGACCAAAGCTATTGGCAATCAAACCGAGCCACAGCAGCGGTAGCACCAGCGAGTCCGGCAGCAGCTGATGATCGACATCGATCAAGCTCATCGCCAGCAGCCCCCAGGTCAACAGCAGCATCGCGCCCGCCTGCCAGGTAAAACCGAAGTGCCAGGCTATAAAGGCTGACAACAAGCCGCAGCTCAGCTCAACCAGTGGGTAGCGCATGCTGATAGGCGCTTTGCAGCTAGAACACTTACCGCGCAGAAACAGAAAGCTGATAACCGGAATGTTTTCCCAAGGCTTTATTTCATGGGCGCAGTGCGGGCAGCTTGAGTTGGGCAATACCAAATTGAATGTTGCGGTCTGAGGCTCGGCAGGCAGCTCTAATATCTCACGGGCCTGCTCGCGCCAGCCCCGCTGCATCATGATGGGTAAGCGGTAAACCACCACGTTGAGAAAGCTGCCAATTAAAAGACCGAGCAGCAGGCCTACACAAACAAAGGCCGGCAAATTGCCGGCCAGAAAGTCGAGGATCATAAATTAGCCAACCACTGCGCCGAGTTGGAAGATCGGCAGGTACATGGCAATGATCAAACCACCGACCAGAACCCCGAGTACCGACATAATCAGCGGTTCCATCAGTGTCGTGAGGTTGTCTACAGCGTTATCCACTTCGGCCTCGTAATACTCGGCTGTCTTGTCCAGCATTTCATCCAGTGAGCCGGACTCTTCACCGATTGCTGTCATCTGTATGGCCATGCTGGGGAATACGCCGGTAGTGCGCATGGAGAAGTTGAGCTGGGTGCCAGACGATACATCGTTGCGGATTTTGGCCACTGCTTGCCGGAAAACGACGTTGCCGGCAGCCCCTTCAACTGATTGCAGGCCTTCCACTAGAGGAACACCCGCCGAAAACGTAGTAGACAGCGTACGAGCAAAGCGTGCCACTACGGATTTGTAGAGGATGTCGCCAATAATGGGGGCTTTGAGTAGGGTGCGATCTAAAAAATCACGGAATTTTTCAGAACGCTTGTGCGCCTCTTTAAACGTAAAGCCAATTACAAAGAAAGCAAGTATGAAGAGGTACCACCACTCCTGTAAGCCTCGCGACATATTCACCACGACCTGAGTAAATGCCGGGAGCTCTGCGCCAAAACCAGCAAACACACTTTCGAACTGCGGAACCACCTTGATCAAAAGGATTGCCGTGACGATGACTGCTACGACCAGTACCGAAATAGGGTAGGTCATGGCCTTTTTGATCTTGGCTTTCAGCGCTTCGGTCTTTTCCTTATAGGTGGCGATTCGGTCCAGCAGGGTTTCCAGGGCACCGGATTGCTCGCCGGAGTCCACGAGGTTGCAATACAGATCATCAAAATATTGCGGCCGGGTGCGCAGCGAGGCAGCAAAGCTATTGCCCGCTGCGACCTCCTGTTTAACGTCATTAATCAGTGTGCGCATTTTCGGATTATCGAAGCCCTCGCCGATAATATCGAAGGATTGCAACAGCGGAACACCGGCCTTCATCATGGTTGCCATCTGCCGAGTAAACAGGGCGATGTCCATGGGTTTGATCTTCTTGCCAGCACTGAAGAGCGGCTTGGGTTTCTTCTTGACCTTAAGCGGATTGATACCTTGTTTACGCAGCTGCGCTTTGACCAAGGCCGGGTTCTGGCCGTTGATTTCACCCTTGATCTTTGCACCTTTTTTATCGGTACCTTCCCACGCAAAGGTGCTGATGCTTGGAGCTTTGGCCGCCATGGCTTAATCCTTGGTCACACGGTTGACTTCTTCAAGGCTAGTGATGCCCTGCATTGCTTTCAGTAAAGCGGAGGTGCGCAGGTCATTGAAGCCGTCTTTACGCATTTGTACGGAAATATCGATGGAGTTACCTTCCTCCATGATAATCCGCTGCAGGGCCGGCGTGTTTTTAACCACTTCATATATTCCGACACGGCCTTTATAGCCACCGTTACAGTTTTCACAGCCTACAGGGCCATAAAGCTTGAGTGTGTCGACTTTGTCGGCCGGGAAGCCTTCTTCAAGCAGGGCTTCGCGAGGGATTTTCACTTCTTTTTTGCAGTGGCTGCACAGCTTGCGTGCCAGACGCTGGGCGATGATCAGGTTGACCGAGGTGGCGATGTTGAACGACGGCACGCCCATATTGCGCAAGCGAGTCAGGGTTTCCGCAGCGCTGTTGGTGTGCAGGGTTGACATCACCATATGCCCGGTTTGTGCTGCCTTTACCGCAATAGATGCGGTATCCAGGTCGCGGATCTCCCCCACCATGATGATGTCCGGATCCTGGCGCAGGAAGGCTTTCAGGGCTGCAGTAAAGTCCATGCCCTGCTTGGGGTTAACGTTGACCTGGTTGATCCCTTCCAGGTTGATTTCAACCGGGTCTTCAGCGGTAGAAATATTCACGTCAACGGTGTTGAGAATATTTAGGCCGGTGTAGAGCGAAACAGTTTTGCCGGAGCCAGTAGGCCCTGTTACCAAGATCATGCCCTGCGGTTGCTTGAGGGCGGTCATATACAGGTCTTTTTGCGACTCTTCATAGCCTAGAGCGTCGATACCCATCTGTGCGCTGGCCGAGTCAAGAATCCGCATTACGATCTTCTCGCCCCATAGGGTTGGGCAGGTGCTTACGCGAAAGTCGATGGATTTGTTTTTGGAGATACGCATTTTTATGCGCCCATCCTGCGGCTTGCGTCGCTCTGAAATATCCAGGCCGGCCATGACCTTGAGGCGGGCAGAAATGCGTGGTGCCAACTGGATGGGGGGGCGCGCAATTTCTTGAAGAATACCGTCGGTGCGGAAGCGTACGCGGTAGGTTTTCTCGTAGGGCTCAAAGTGCAGGTCGGATGAGCCCTTTTTGATCGCATCGAGCAGCATCTTGTGCACAAAACGTACTACGGGGGCGTCGTCTGATGAGTTGCCGTCGTTGTTGTCCTGATTGTCATCATTTACAGCTTCGACATCCACGCCGTCGAGGTCGACATCGCCCAGTTCTTCCATGCCGCTATTGGCGGTGTCGAAGAATTTTTCGATGGCATCGGTCAGCTTGTCGTCTTCAACCAGCAAGGGTTCGGTGGTTAAACCGGTGGAGAACTGTACATCGGTAACCGCTTGGTGATTGGTCGGGTCCGAGACACCAACAAATAGCTTATTGCCGCGACGAAATAGCGGAATAACCCGGTGCTGGCGAACCAGCTTTTCACTGATTAGATCGCGAGGTTGGCTGTCTTTCTCTATAGCGGTGAGGTCGCAGAACGGCACACCAAATTGTTCGGCGGCGACTTCAGCAACTGCCTTGCTGGTGGTCAGTTTGTTCTGCACCAGATAAGAAACGAGCGGGATTTTATTGCGTAGCGCTTGCGCTTGAGCTTGTGAGGCAGCGCTTTCGCTTAGTAGTTCAGCGTTGACCAGTTGTCGGGCCAGGCCGGTCAGGTTAGGGGCTTCGCTCATGATGTTTAGGGGGCTTCTTGCTAGGTTGAGTCGTTGTTTTATAGCTCAAATTAAGCAGTAGCCCAAGCTGGGTGTGGCGATGTGACAAAAAACGGCAGTTGCTGCCCTTTCGAGGCGCGTACCCGCTATGGTAGCGGGCTGCTTTACGGCTAAGGGGCTGGCTGTCAGTAAT
The DNA here is from genome assembly GCF_012985775.1 of Pseudomonas sp. WS 5011. NCBI lineage: Bacteria > Pseudomonadati > Pseudomonadota > Gammaproteobacteria > Pseudomonadales > Pseudomonadaceae > Pseudomonas > Pseudomonas sp. WS 5011. The sequence goes on along the minus strand of NZ_JAAQXA010000029.1, from coordinate 8,700 downwards.
TGGCATGCGCTGTGCTATAGCTTCTGCAGGTCGCTGACCTTAACCCAATAGGAGCTTGTCCATGAAGTCTCTCAAGAAACAAAAAGGTTTTACCCTGATCGAGCTGATGATTGTTATCGCGATTATCGGTATTTTGGCTGCAATTGCTATTCCACAATTCAATGACTATCGCGCTAAGGCGAATGACGCGACTTCGTTGGCGGATGCAAAAAATGGTATAACAGCAGTCATTTCTTCTTTGCGCTAACTTGGTTATTGGAGATCATTATGAAAAAAATCACTTCCTTCGTTTTTGCAATGGCGGCAAGTATGTCCGCTTTCGCTGCTCCTGTAGTTATGGACGCTACTACAGGTCAGATGATTATTAAAACAACGGACACCACGCTGCTGACAGAGAATGTGCGTATCAACTTGAGTAATGGCGTTCAGGCTGGTGCGGCAGTTGATGCGGATGAAATTGGGCTGTCGACTTGCCACACGGCTGGTCGTAAAAGCTCGCGTCAAGTTGCTAAGGTTACTTGTGTAGCCGGTGCTACGGCGCAGGATCCTCAGATCTGTACTCAGGATGATCCTATCGTAATGGTTACAGCTTCTGGTGCAGTAATGAATACTGCAACTACTGGTGCTGGTACTGTATTGCCAGTGTATCCAAACACAGATTGTAATAGTGCGAATGCAGCTTCAGCTGCAGGTACCAAGCTTACTCAGTAATTGACTTTTAGGTGGGGAGGGATGCCTCTCCACCTGAAGTTAAGCTTGCTTAAGTGTGGTTGTTGATTGGGCGTGGTGAGTTGTTTTTAAGCGAAGGTGCTAATATTTGTTAACGTTACGCTTTTCTGGCTCTTTTGTTGGTGTTTTTCTTGCTTTTCGTATGCGTTATTTTTGGGTTGCTGGCTGCTCTTTGTTAATCCTTTCTTTGGCTGTCTTGCTTGCTGGCCAATTCAGTGGTCGCCAGTCTGCTACGGTGGCTCTGGACGTCGGTTTGTCGGTTATGCGGTTGGTGCTGCCCTTGGTGCTTGTACTGATGGCGCAGGAGTTGTTGTCGCATGAGTTTGAGCGGCGCTACTTTCTTAATACCCTAGCCTATCCGCGCTCACGGCATGTCTTTTTATTCGAGCGTTTCTTTTCCGTAGCTATTTTGACTATTGGTTTGCTGCTGGTAATGGCGCTGCTATTAGCTCTTTTGGTTTTGCTGGTTGAGAAAGGTTATGCGCAAGGCACGCCTGTTGCTCTAGGTGGGTACTATCTGCTTACTATTGCATTCCTTGGGGTGGATTTGCTGCTGCTTACAGCGTTAGCCTGTTTGCTTGCTGTGGTAGCGTCGACCTCTAGTTTTGTCCTGATCGGCACCTTTGGCTTTATGTTGGTTGCACGCTCATATGGTGCGATCATAGATTTGCTCAGTCGCGATGCTGGGGTGGTCGATAATGCTGAGGGGTATCGCGCCGGTCTTGGCGTTTTGGGGTACTTGCTGCCGGATTTGGGGGCGTTGGATGTGAGAATGTTGGCGCTCTACGATAGGGCGGAGTTTCTTCCCTCTGACTGGTTTTTGTTGTTGCTAGGCAGTGTTGGTTATGCTGTCGCCCTGCTGGCGCTGGCGCTCAGTGCGCTACAGCGCAAGCATTTCGCCTGATTATGTTTGTTCGCCGTTATTGGCCGTTATTGCTTTCTTTGTTGGGGCTTGCAATGTACTCCGCCGCTTTACAGTGGCGTGTCCGTACCCCTTCACCTGTGGTGGTGGTTGCTGAGGGGCGTGTGGTTGTAGCCGCACCAGTACTGCTGGGGTTATTCGGTGGCGATCGGTTTTTGGCTGCAAATCTAGAAGTCATGCGCCTTGCAGCCACCGGGGTGGGTTCGGGGGGGGCGGGCACCGATTATCTGATTCGGGCCCAGCAAGAGGTGGCCGAACTCAACCCCTGCCATGAAGATAATTATTATTTGGCCAATGGTTTACTTACCTGGGGTGGCGCGGAGCGTGAGGGTAGTGAGGTATTGCGCCGCGCCAGTGCGTGTCGCTTTTGGGATGAGTACCCGCCTTTCTTCTATGGCTTTAATAAGTTCTTTTTTGAGCGCGATGTTGAGGTTGCCGCTCTTTATCTTGAGGAGGCTGCTTCGCGTGCCACGGCGAATTCGGCAGGCTTTCGCAAGTTTGCCATTATGCTTAAAGCCGAGCAGGTTCAGGATGAGCGCCTCGCCCTTGAGTTCTTGCAAGGCGAGCATGATCAGGCGTCGGACCCCAAGTTAAAAGCGATGCTGGCTAAGCGTGTGCAGCGCCTGCAGGGGTTGGTGGCGTTGCGTGAGGCTCAGCGCCGTTTCGAGGAACAGGTTGGCCAGTCCCTCGCTGCTCCCGAGCAGTTAATTGAGCGGGGTTTGTTAGTCGCGTTTCCCGAGGACCCACTAAAGCTGGGTTATGAGTTTATCGACGGGCGCTTTGTGCTGAAGAAGCTGAAGGTCGCTGGTGTGGAGGAGCGGTAGTGTCAGCAGTTCTTGAGTTCACTGGCGTCAGTCATACTTTTCGCAGCAAAGGTAAAGAAGTTCAGGCATTGCGCGATGTCAGCTTTGACCTGGCCGAGGGTGAAGTATTTGGCTTTGTTGGCCCTAACGGTGCCGGCAAATCCACCACCATCAAGGTGATGCTCGACATTATCAATGACTATCAGGGCAAGGTGCGTATCTACGGTGTGAATGCGCGGCGCGCTGAGGCGCGGCAGCCGTTAGCCTTTGTGCCTGAATCCCCTGCGCTGTATGAGCAATTTACTCCGCTGGAAATCCTGCGTATGGGCCTGTCCATGTACGGCATCAAGCGCAAAGATGCAGATGCTTGGTGTATGCAGTGGTTGGAGCGTTTTTCTGTTGCGCAGAATGCCAAGCGACGTATCCGCGAACTCTCCAAGGGTAATGTGCAGCGTGTTGCACTGGCTCATGCGATGGTGGTGCAGCCTAAGTTGCTGGTTTTGGATGAGCCGTTGTCCGGCCTCGACCCTGTGGGGCGCAAGGATGTGGTGGATATCCTTACGGAGTACAAGCAGCAAGGCGGGGCGATCTTCTTTACTTCCCATGTTTTGCATGACGTTGAGCGTATTGCCGATCGCTTTGGCTTTATCAATAAAGGCGAGTTGCTGACAGTGCGTTCACCGCGCGAGCTTGCAGCTGAGCGCGTCGATCAGATGTTGGTGCGCTTCAATGCGCAACAGCCCCTGCTTGAGGGGTGCAAGCAGTTGCGTGAGATGGAGTTTGAGTGCGAGTTGTCGCAAGCAGATCTACCGGCCTTTATCGCTCAGCTCAATAGCGTGGGCGGTCATCTGGTGACGATCAAACCGGCCGTGTCGTTGGAGACTGTGTTCTTCAAAATTTTGGAACAAACCGCGCGCTAAGTGCGCTGTTGTCACTCTGATTGGTTACAGAGCCAGTCGCATCGAAAGATCCACTGCCCTCACATCCTTGGTCAGGGTACCAATCGATACATAGTCCACGCCCGTCTCGGCAATTGCACGCAAGGTGTTTTCGTTTACCCCGCCCGAGGCTTCCAGTTTGGCCTGGCCTTGGGTGAGGGCGACGGCTCGGCGCATTTCGTCCAGGCTTAGCTCGTCCAGCATGATGATGTCCGCCCCGGCGTCGAGTGCCTGGCGCAGTTCTTCCAGGCTTTCTACTTCAACTTCCACCGGCTTGCCTGGGGCAATCTTGTGAGCAGCAGTTACGGCTTGGGCGATGCCGCCGCATGCTGCGATGTGGTTTTCCTTAATAAGGAAGGCGTCATACAGGCCGATGCGGTGGTTGTGGCAGCTGCCCTGAGTCACGGCGTATTTCTGCGCCAGGCGTAGGCCAGGCAGGGTTTTGCGGGTGTCGAGCAGTTTTACGGCGGTGCCTTGCACCAGGTCGGCATAGTGCTGGCAGCGGGTGGCGACGGCGGAGAGGGTTTGCAGGAAGTTCAGGGCGCTGCGTTCGCCGCTGAGCAGGGCGCGGGCGGGGCCCTCCAGCTCAAACAGCACTTGGTTGGGCTCGGCGCGCTGGCCGTCCTGAACGTGCCAGTGCACGCTGACGCGGTCGTCGAGTTGGCGAAACACCGCATCCACCCAGGCGGTGCCACAGATGACCGCTGCTTCGCGGGTGATCACTTTGGCGTGGGCCAGGCGCTCGGCGGGGATCAGCTGGGCGGTGATATCGCCGCTACCAATATCCTCTGCCAGTGCGCGGCGCACGTTGGCCTCGATTTCGTGGGCGAGGTCGGCGAGGATAAGGTTAGGCATGATGAGCTCCAGTCAGCAGAATGCGCCGATTATAGGGATTGATGGCTATTTGCGCAGTCTTTGCCGCTGTTCACCAGGCGCTGTAGCGCTATGCTGATGAAGGTTCTTTGTGAGTTGTGTGCGGCCAGTGTTCGAGGAAGGGTTGCGTTGGTCGTGCGCAGATAACCGTTGGGAGGCTGTAGCGCTACATCTGTGACCTGGGTCATGTCTGGAAGAAAAGTCAGCTTGGTATGTGTGCGTGCATCCCTATAATGGCTTTACTTTTTAAAATTGTTGACGCCAGGCCTTTGACGTTACGGATGACGCTCAGTTGATCGCTGTGCAGATCGGTTCGCCCAAGAGGGGCAGTCTGCAGGAGACTCGCAATGAAGACTGATGCGAATGTGGTTCACCTGAGCAAGGTGGTCCCTGAGCAATCGCCCACTTCGCCGGTAGGAAGACTGCCTGTGGCGCTGACAAATGTGCGGGATAAAGCGGCGCAACAGCTGAAAACAGCGTTGCAGGCGCTGTTCGACAATGCCGACGATACGCTGTTCGAGATGGCGGATCGGGCCACCAGCAATGCTGAGCAGAATGCTTTTTTCGAGGCCATGCGCGACCTGCGCCTGAAGCGCAAGAACATCGAGCGCGGCTTCCTGCAGAAGGTGTTTGAAGCCTTCGCCACCCTTAATCAATACGAAATTGGTAAACCTGCACCCTTGGATGCGGTGTCGTTCGACAGCCTGTCGCTGGTGCAGAACGATGCGCTGGAAGAGTCGGTGGCGCTGGATTCGATGGTCGCCAAGGTGATGAGCCGCGACGGTGCAGCGCTCAGCCACCTGACCACGCGCTTCAACGCCATGGTCAGCAAGAAGCTGGACGACAAGAGCAACCCGGTCGGCCCGACCTGCCTGTGTGAGTTCTTCCTGGATGCCTGCAGCAGCCTGGGCGTGGAAATCAGGGTCAAGCTGATCATCCTCAAGCTTTTCGAGAAATACGTTCTCAGCGACCTTGATCAATTGTATGGCGAGGCCAACCAAGCCTTGATTGCGGCAGGTGTTCTGCCTGAGCTGAAATCTGCGCCCGTGCGGCGTAACCCGTCGCGGGCTAGTACGCCTGCGGGCGGTTCTCGTGCGGATGCTGCGCCAGAGCTGAGTGGCGAATTTGCTGATGAAAGCGTGCAGGAGGTCTTCGGCGCGTTGCAGGAGCTGCTGTCACAGGCACGCGGTACGCTGATACCTCGGCGTAACCGGCCGGCTGACGCCATGCCAATCTCGACCAATGATTTGATGCGCCTGCTCTCGCACATGCAGCAGAAGGCGCCGGCGCAGGTCAGTGATGATTTTGATCTGCGCGAGCAGCTGGAAGGTCTGCTGACCCGCGCCAGTGCCAAGGCGGGTAAAGCCCGCGTGGTGGGCGAGGTTGACGAAGACGTCATCAATCTGGTGTCGATGCTTTTCGAGTTTATTCTCGATGACCGCACTCTGCCGGATTCGCTCAAGGCACTGATTGGTCGTTTGCAGATCCCGATGCTGAAAGTCGCGGTCATCGACAAGACCTTCTTCAGCCGTGGCAGTCATCCGGCACGCCGGCTGCTCAATGAAATCGCTTCTGCTGCATTGGGCTGGGGCGAGCAGGATGATGCACAACGCGATAGCCTGTATCAGAAGATCGAGCAGGTGGTGCAACGCTTGCTCAATGATTTCGTTGACGATCCGCTGATCTTCTCCGAGTTACTCGCGGACTTCCTGGCCTTTACCGGGGATGAGCGTCGGCGCAGCGAGTTGCTTGAACAACGTACCCGCGATGCCGAGGAGGGTAGCGCCAAGGCTGCGCTGGCGCGCCGCGAAGTCGAACAGGCATTGAACGAGCGGCTGCTCGGCAAGACCCTGCCGGAAGTAGTAGTGCGTTTGTTGCAGGAAGCCTGGAGCAAGGTGCTGATGCTGACCTGTCTGAAGCATGGCGTTGAGTCGGCCGAATGGCAGGCTGCGCTGGCGACCATGGATGATCTGGTCTGGAGTGTGGAGCTGCACGAAGAGCCGGAAGCGCGCATGCGTTTGCTGGAAATGGTGCCGGGGCTGCTCAAGGCGCTGCGTGAAGGGATGGCCAGTGCGGCGTTTGATCCGTTCTCTACCGGTGAGTTCTTCAGTCAGCTGGAAGCGTTGCACGTGCAAGCCTTCCAGCGCTTCAAGCGCAGCCTGCCGGAGGAAGCCCCGGAAGCGGATGCCGAGCCACTGGTCGAGATCGATGAGCAGCAGCGCGCGGCACTGGCGGAGGCCGGCATCGAGCTGCCGCTGCTGGAGCTGCCTGCTGCCGAGGCTGTGGAAGAACCGGCCATGGTTGAGGTGGTCGAGGAAATCATTTTGCTGGCGCCAGGCGAGCTGCGTTCGCTGGAGCCGGAGGCCAGCCTGCCGGACGATGACGAGTCTCTGCAGCAAGTCGACAACCTGCGTGTTGGCAGCTGGGTCGAGTTTCAGGAAGATGAAGAGCACAAGCTGCGTTGCAAGCTGGCCGCGATCATCAAACCGACCGGCAAGTACATCTTCGTCAACCGCACCGGCATGAAGGTGCTGGAGAAAACCCGCATGGGGTTGGCTGTGGAGTTCCGCCGCAGCGCCATTCGCCTGCTTGATGATGCGCTGCTGTTTGACCGCGCGCTGGAGTCGGTAATCGGCAACCTGCGCAAACTCAAGGGGGCCTGATTCCTCCCTGCCTGAGCTGTACGAATCACGCCGCCGGGCTCTGTCTGGCGGCGTTTTCATTTGTGCGGCAGTTGGCCTTGGCTCGTCGCTGCACTAGAGTGGGGGCTCGTTCAAGGAGCTTTGTATGCAGCTGGACTCTTCCAGTGGATGGTGTGATGGCATTGCGCACTGTCCGTCCCCCAACTTCAGCCCGCGCCCGCAGGGTGAAGTGTCGTTACTGGTGATTCACAATATCAGCTTGCCGCCTGGGCAATTTGGCACAGGCAAGGTGCAGGCATTTTTTCAGAACCGCCTGGATGCGGCTGAGCATCCCTATTTTGCCGGCATTGCCAGCATGCAGGTCTCGGCGCATTTTCTGATCGAGCGCGATGGTGTTGTTACCCAGTTCGTTTCCTGTAACGAGCGCGCCTGGCATGCCGGGCAGTCGCTATTTGCCGGGCGGGAGAACTGCAATGACTTTTCCCTGGGCATTGAGCTTGAGGGCACCGACGATATTCCGTTTACGGCACAACAATATGCGGCGCTGATTGCCTTGACCCGACAGTTGCAGGCGGCTTATCCGGCTATCACCCTAGAGCGGATCTGTGGTCATAGCGATATTGCGCCAGGGCGCAAGACCGATCCGGGCCCGGCATTCGATTGGGCTGCGCTGCGCCTTGGGCTGCAGCAAGACAAGGAGCTGACATGAATTTTCTGGTGCTACTGCTGGTGTTATGGGTTGAAAAGTTTTCGGCCTGGCGCGCCCGTATCCAACAGGATGGCCCCTGGCTGCACTTGCTGGCAGCCACTGAACGTAACGCGCTGACTGCTTCGCAGCCCTGGCTGGCGCTGGCGGCTTTGGTGCTGTTACCGGTTGCGGTGCTGGGTGTGGTTTTACTGGTGCTGGAGCCGGTGGCTTATGGCTGGCTGGCCTTGCCGGTGCACCTGCTGGTAGTGATCTACAGCCTGGGACGGGGCGATCTATTGGCGGCATTGGGGCCGTTCCGTGATAGCTGGCGACGGGGTGATGCCGAAGCCGCCTACCTGGTGGCGCGGCGTGACCTGGCGCTGGAAGCCGATGAAGAGGGTGAGTTGCTGCAGCGCGTACAGGGGCATCTGGTGTGGCAGGCCTACCAGAGTTTCTTTGCGGTGATCTTCTGGTACGCGCTGCTCGGCCCGTTGGCGGCGCTGGCTTACCGCCTGGTGGCCCTGAGCAGTGAGCAGGCGACTCAGCCGGCCCTGCGTGAGGCTGCGGTACAGATCCGTCATGGCTTCGACTGGTTGCCGGTACGGGTGCTGGCGGCCAGCTTTGCTCTGGTGGGCAACTTTGCCGGCGTCAGTCGGGCCTTGCTGCATGAGTTGCTCAGTTGGGATATCAGCGCCGCCCAATTGGCGATCATCACCGCACGGGCGGCGGGCGAGACTCCGGAGCCGGTGATTGGCGAAGCCGGCGTCAGCAGTCTGGATGGCCTATGGCAGCTGTTGGTGCGGGCGGCGGTGTTCTGGTACGCGGTGTTTGCCGTATGGACGCTGCTTATCTGAGGTCGTCATTCCACAGCCAGGCGGCTCCGCGCACTCCGCTGGAGTCGCCGTGCTTGGCCGGCAGCAGACGCGTATTAACCTGGTCGGAAAACACGTAACGCGGCAGCAGCGGCAGTACCTGCTGGGTAAGCGTCCGGCCAACTCACCTTCCGAACTCCAGCATTAAGGGCGATGGTGTCCGCGTATTTTTAAGCGGACGCGATAGCCCTTATCGCCGGGATTTCCATGCGCCAACGAAGCTCTTACCCCAA
>NZ_JAAQXA010000028.1:0-34205 GCF_012985775.1 Pseudomonas sp. WS 5011 | reverse complement strand
GAAGGAGTGGGGGCAACAGCAGCTGCGCTGGTAGACTTATCCACAGTTGCTGGTAACAAAATCAGCAATCCGCCCTGGGTCAAATTTCAATCGGCAGGGTGGGTCAATTTTCCATCAGCGCCAACACATTCAGTACAGATTTCAAACTCGAAGCAGCAGGCCTGGTTCTGGATCAAGGCTATTCCATCCCCGAGGCAGGTAAGTCGATGGGCGTAGGCCCGACGGCATTACGTCGATGGGTGGAGCAACTGCGCAGTGAGCGCGGTGGCACAACCCCGCCGCGCAGTAAGGCCATGACTCCCGAGCAGAAACGCATACAAGACCTTGAGGCCCAGGTTCGGCGTTTAGAGCGGGAGAAAGAGATCCTAAAAAAGGCTACCGCTCTCTTAATGTCGGACTCCCTCGATCAATAAGCCTGATCGAGGTATTGGGCGAGCGATATCCACGAGCCGAGCTGTGCCGCGTATTTGGCGTACATCGCAGCAGTGTCTACGACGCCTGCAAGCGACGCCGCCGGGTAGATCATCGGCGGATTGCATTGCGCCAGTTGGCCACTGAATTTCATCTACAGAGTCGCGGCTCAGCTGGAGCCAGAACATTGTCAGCGGCGCTGCGGATACAGGGTGTCGCGGTGGGGCGTTTTCTGGCCGGACGCCTTATGAAAGAGGCCCGGCTGTTCAGTTCGCAAACGCGCAAGCATCGTTATCGTCGAGCTGATGGTGAAAATTCTATCGCGGCGAATGAGCTGGATCGGCAGTTCACAGTGAGCGGCCCCAACCAAGTGTGGTGCGGCGACGTGACCTACATCTGGGCGGGTAATCGCTGGATCTACCTGGCGGCGGTGATGGATCTGTATGCGCGCCGCATCGTGGGCTGGGCGTTGTCCAATCGACCAGACTCACAACTTACGACGCGCGCTTTGCGCGTGGCTTTTGAGTCCCGTGGTTGTCCGCAGCAGCTGATGTTTCACTCTGACCAAGGCAGCCATTACACCAGCATCGAGTTCCGCCAAATGCTGTGGCGTTACCAGATCAAACAGAGCATAAGTCGCCGTGGCAATTACTGGAATAACACACCGATGGAGCGCTTTTTCAGAAGTCTAAAAAGGGAGTGGATGCCAGAGCATGGCTATACCAACAAATAACAGGCTGAGGCGGACGTGCTGCGTTAACTGACGGACCATTACAACCATCCACGGCCACAAAGTTACAACGGATACAAAACGCCGGTGGAAGCCAAATCACTGGCCGGGTACACCTAAACCAGTGTCCAGAATTCGTTGACCACAACATCGCCTGGGGAATTTTGACACAACAGGATGATGTATAAAAATCCGTAGCAAACCTGGCGGCTTTGCCTGAAACATTCACCTCAAGGGACACTCAACTGAAGCAGCTCCAGAAATAGGGCAATAGATGGGCGCATTGTATCTATGGTCTAGCAGTTATAGGGGCTCGAATAACGTGTAAGCGATTGATCGCGCGCAGAAATTTTCGCAAAACAGGGTTGACACCTAACTCCAAGACGCGAATAATGCGCGCCACTCGGCTACGTAGCTCAGCTGGTTAGAGCATAGCATTCATAATGCTGGGGTCCGGGGTTCAAGTCCCTGCGTAGCCACCAAACACCTGTTTATAGCTGTCTCTGACAGCCTACTAAACAGCCCAAGAAGCCCGCCTAGTGCGGGCTTTCTTGTGTCTGGCTGTTCACCTCTGTCTACCCCTATACCTTCCCACCGTGTATGCCCCTGTGTATGCTTCAATAAAAGTTGAACTGAGGGCATACACAAAAATGAAGCGTTCAGAGATCAAACGCCGCCCCCTGGCTGATACCACCCTTGCCGGCCTAGAGCCTGAGGCCACGGCCTACCGTGAACTTGACGGCGCGGGCCTGTATTTCCGGGTTAAGCCCAACGGCAACAAGTCATGGGAACTGCGCTACAAGAAGCCAGACGGCAAGTGGTCATGGCTTGGCCTGGGTGGCTATCCCGAAGTGAGTGGCTCACTGGCCAGGCAAAAGGCTGCTGATCTGAGGGCCGATGCCTCTGAAGGGAAAAACCCGCTCGCCAGTAAGCAGGCCCGCAAGGCTGAAGAACAGGCAGCAGCAGATAACACCTTTGAGCACCTGTCACGGGAGTGGTACGCCTCTCGCCTCAACAGCTGGGACGCTGGCACCGCCAAGCGGGTGATGGGTGCACTTGAACGCCATGTGTTCCCCGCCTTCGGCAAGCGTCCGTACACCGGCATATTGTCTATGGAGTGGATGGAACTGCTGCGCGGTATGGAGCAGCAAGGCATTCTGGAACAGATGAGCCGGGTGCGCGCCTACTGCAAGGACGTGTACGACCTGGCCCGTGTGACAGGCCGTGCAGTGAACAACCCATTGGACGGCGTGCATAAGTTCCTGTCAGCCGGTAAGGCCGAGAACTACGCCCACGTCTCGGCTGATGAACTGCCCGCCCTACTCCGCGCCATTCAGTCATACCCACACGCCAAGGATGTTCAGCTAGGTTTGCGCCTGCTAACCCTGCTGGCCGTCCGCCCCAGTGAGCTACGGGAAGCCCAGTGGTCAGAGTTCGACTTTACCAAGAAGCTGTGGACGATCCCGGTAGAACGCAAAGGCCGCAAGAAGGGCCGCGAACACCTGGTGCCACTCTGCCGCCAAGCCATTGCCCTGCTGGAAGAACTGCGCCCGATCACTGGAGCCTATGCCCTGCTGTTCCCTGGCCGCAGTGACCGCACCAAACCCCGAAGCGATACCGTGTTTCTAATGGCCCTGCGCCGCCTCGGTTATGAGGGCCGGCAGACTGGCCACGGTTTCCGCCATATCGCCAGCACCATACTCAACGAGCATGGTTTTACCGCTGACCATATCGAAGCCCAGTTGAGTCACAAGGCACCCGGTGTGCGCGGCATTTACAACAAAGCCCAGTACCTGGAGCAACGCACCACCATGCTGCAATGGTATGCCGATCACCTGGACAAACTAGCCGCTGGCAACGTGGTGGCGGGTAACTTCGGCAAGGCGGTTTAGGCATGCAAACCCGTACCCCTCAAATTTCCGGTGTAACTTGTGTAAAAGGTGTAATCGAAAGCCTGAAACCCAGCATTGGCGGGGCTTGCAGCCACATTACACAATTGCATAAAGCCGCATACACCAACGCAAAACTACACCAATGGTGTAATGGGAAAGCGCTGTTACGGCATACACCGCCCCCGTTCCTGCCTGCTGGCCGCTCTGTTGTTAGCGTGGCCCGCCGTACACCAGCGCAAGCCGGCGCGGGGTTTATGGGCGCCGATCCGGGGCAAGGGGGCAACTAATGACCGGCTATTGCATTGCGATAAAATTCAATGCGGGCGGGCGGCTATGGCGCGTAGAGACGTCTTGGTCGCTTTTTGATATTGAGCTACTGCTAGATCAACGCCTGCCGCTTGGCCACCCTGTAACGCTTGAACTAGATGGCCATACTCTATTTGTTTATGAGTGGGGGTTGTTATTGCAGTTCTACCAGCCAAGCACAGGCGCCATTATCGAGGCTCAATGTTCGTTCTGGGCCTTTACTGCCTGGCTTGACCACATGGATCAACATGGAACACCGCGCCAAAATATCATCGGTGCTGCTGGTTTGCAGGCGCTGGAATGGCATGAGCAATATCTACAATGGGCAAGAGCTGAAGAACTGCAACATGCCAAATGGCTTGTTGAGCGTGACGGTTACAAGCCTGCCGAACTGCTAACTTGGCTGCCACGCTTAGCAGAAGAGCCTGAGTTTAAAAACTTGCCAAGCCCCAAGGGACAGGGACGCCATAAGCGCCAACCCCCTGCGCACATTCTGGAGCTTGGCGCCCTGACGCTGAGCATTTATAGGCTTTCGGTCGCGATCACGTTTATGGGGGCGTGCAGGTTAGCCTGCCAACTCAGGCCCGAATGGGTGCCGCAATACTGGAGAAATCATAGCGAACGAGAGCCCTGTAACTTCCTAAATGATTCCCTGAGAAAAAATGAGTTCAAAGGAACCGTATTTGAAGATTTCCGCTTCCTGAAAGCACCACCCCACTGGCTTGAGGTCAGACCTTTGGGTGAAAGCTAATTCTTTCCAATCGAATTAAAACGCTCTTCTAATCATTGTGCGCCTGTCTCAACCAAGATACAGGACGCTACCAATGACCACCCCACACCACCGCACCGCCCGCGCGCTAGCGCTTAGCCAAGGCCATCATCCGGCCCTTGGCGCTGCCCACACCGATCTATTAACCACTGGGCAAGTTGCCGATTTTCTCGGTATGTCGCCCCGCACGCTCGCAGGCTGGCGCGCCAGGCGCTGGGGTGGCCCTGCATGGATTAAATGCGGCTCGCGTGTTCGTTACCGTAAAGCCGATGTTATGGCCTGGCTGGAGGCCGGCAAGCGGCAAGGCGGTGACGTATGAGCGCTGCGACCGTGAGCCCAATCAAACCGCCTGCGTCACCTGTTGGCCAGCTTGACCCAGCCACCACCCTGATTCGAATTTCGGATGTGCAGGCAATCGTTGGACTTGCCCGCCCCACCATTTACAAGCTGATGCGCCAGCCTGAAAGCGGTTTTCCGTTGCCGGTGAAGTTGAGCGACAGCACCGCCCGTGGTGCCCCGGTGGCGTGGGTGTTGGCCGAAGTACAGCAATGGGTGCGCTCGCGGATCGCTGCGCGCGGGAGTGCCGCCGCATGATGCCGATATTCCTGCCACACAACCTTCTAGATAACCCCGAAGCGCTGGCGCTTCCCGGCTTTAGCGAGCTGCAACGGCGTGGCCAGTTTGGGCTAAAGGCGCTGCGTGACCGTGCCCTAGCCGAAGGCGCACAGGTGATGTTTGTGCTTTGGCCTGGAGGCACCTGGACGATGCTCGCCATTGAGCCGCCAGAAGATGCACAGGTGAGCGATGCAAGCCAGTTGATCCCAAGCTTGCTGCTGGCCGGTGAGGCGCTGGCCGAGTTTGAGCACCGCGCCCGCCAAGGTGAGTACCTGGGCTGGTTATCGCTCAAGCGTCCGCCGCCAACCGTGCACTGAAAACAAAAACGCCCACGGATAACCGTAGGCGTCATGTGAGAACTACAGCTTAGCCACACCGAGCAGCTACACCGCGAGGCCATCTTATGCCCACTATTTGCCTTCAGCAAGCGCCGCTTGCGTTCCCCAAAACACCGCGCTACTCTGCCGCCGTCGCTGCAAAATCAGCGAACGGGTTTTGCAGCCCGAATCACACAAAGGCGCACAAGCGCCACCGTTCGACAGCAGGCGCTTTTTTTGTGCCTGCTATCTCGCTTTATGGTGGCTGTGCGCAGGGCGCTTTCGGGCGCGCCGGGTTCCTTTGTGTCCGGTCTGCAAACCTGCGTACAGCCGCCACCCAATCCTGTTTTGCAGCAGGCCGTGGCGGTTCCTCACACAAAGGAGCCGTACCCATGAAGCAACCGCACGCCCTCAATCCGTCCGCCATTCAACAGCACGCCGCCAGCCTGAAGGCCCGCGCCATCGCCGCGCTGCACGCTGATTCGTCCCTCTCCGTCCGCCTGGCCCGTTACAACGCCGCCATGGCCAAAGCCCGCGCCCTGGAAGTTGTAGGGGGTGCGCAATGAACGCCCATCGTCAAACCATGCTTGATTGTGAGGCTCAACTGAATGGGGCCAGCGATGCGATGGCCATATTGAGCGGCCTGTTTACTGCCATGCGCTCACTTGATAAGGCAGACGCTGCCGCCGTGGCCAGGGCTGGCCGTTATATCGCTGATGACTTCGCCAATATGCTGGATGTTGATGCTGAGAAATTGCGCATTGAAGCGGCCCGCATGGCTGGGGGTGCGCAATGAACATCACGAATGCCTTAGAAATAGCGGACATGTACGTTACACGCGCCGCCGCTGCACCAACGCCTGAGCTGCTTAGTCTGTTGTACCGGAGCAGCTTAAACAGCATTCATGCCATGTACGCGGCTGGCCTGCTGAGCGCCGCCGAAAATGAGGAATGCTTAAAGCGGTTTGTGGATACCTGCCAACGCCGGCAAATCGAAATCACGGGGGTGCGCCCATGAGCAACCCTGCCGACAACAAACCAAAGTACCCAACCTTTGCCGAGGTGAAAGCCGCTGCGCTGCGGGCAATCACGCAAGTGCTGACGCGCTGGCTACCAGGCGGCAAGGTCACGGACGGCGGCAAAGAATACACCGCCCCCAACCCACGCCGCGCCGACAAGCATGCCGGCTCTTTCAAGGTGAGCTTGGCCAAAGGCACTTGGTGCGACTTTGCGACCGGCGAAAAGGGCGGGGATTTAATCGACCTGGTGCGCTACCTGGACGGCGGCACGGACGTGGAAGCCTGCAACAAGCTGGCAGACTTCCTCAACGTCACGGCAGGCAGTGTGCCCGTTGCGGCCAGCAGCAAGGCCAAGGCACCGGAGTGGGTGCCCGTGCTGCCCATTCCTGATGAGGTGATGCGCAAGTGCCCGCCCAAGCATCGCCAGCACGGCAAGCCGGCGAAGGTATGGGTCTATAAAGACGCCGAAGCCCGCCCCCTGTTTGTGCTGTATCGCTTTGACCTGGGGCCGGATGAAAGCGGCACGCCGCGCAAGGTGTTTGCCCCGCTGACCTGGTGCAAGAACAGCAGCGACGGTGCCGAGCAATGGCGCTGGCAAGGCTTGTCGGAACCGCGCCCGCTGCTGCACCTCGATCACCTGGCCGCGCGTGCTGCTGACCCGGTGGTGGTCTGCGAAGGTGAGAAAGCCGCCGATGCTGCTGCCGAGCTGTTGCCCCACTACGTTGCCACCTGCTGGCCGAACGGTTCCAACTCATTGCAGAAAGCAGATTTTGCCCCGCTGGTAGGCCGTGACGTGCTGCTGTGGCCCGACAATGATGCGCCCGGTTTGGCTTGCATGGATGCACTGGCCGAACGCTTGCGCCAGCTTGGCGCGGCGTCTGTGCGGGTTATGGCGCTGGCCATATTCAGCCAGCGGCCTGGCTTGGCCGGTGATGCTGTGACCTTCGCACCTGGTGGAGAATGGGCCGAAGGTGATGATGCCGCCGATGCTGCGGCCAAGGGCTGGACGCCTGCCCACTTGGCCGAGCTGGAGCGCACCGGGGAGCTGTTCGCCTTGGTTCCAGTTGCTACACCAGCAACCAAAGCCAAGCCCGCTGCCAGCAGCAAAAGTGCCCGCAAGCCCAAGGCCGAAACGGTGCCGGGTGGCTTTCGTGTAACCGCCGATGGGGTGTTTTATTCGGGCGACGATGGCGAGCCGCGCCACGTGTGTTCCCGCTTGGAAATACTGGCCCGCACCCGTGATGCCAAGGGCAGTAACTGGGGGTTACTGGTTGAGTTTGACGACCCAGACGGCGACAAAAAACGCCTGAATATATCGGCCAGCAGCATGGCCGGGGACTTTGGCAAAGAGGTGCTAGGCCCGCTGGTAAACATGGGGCTACGCCTTGCCCCAGTGCGTGCAGCGCGCAACTCTCGCAACGACTTGCAAAGCTACCTGCAAGGCTATGACAGCGCCGAACGCGCGCGCCTGGTCACGCGCTTGGGTTGGCATGGCAATGCTTACTTGTTGCCGGATCGCGTGATTGGTAACTGTGGCGAGCACCTGCATTTTTATGAGGCTGGCGCGGCGCTACCGCCGATTAGTCAGGCCGGCACCCTGGAGCAATGGCAGCAGCAGATAGGCGCGCTTTGCGTTGGCAACCATCGCTTAGCCTTTGCCACCAGCATTGCCTTTGCTGGGCCGCTGCTGCAATTGCTTGGGCAGGAATCGGGCGGCTTTCACTTCCACGGGATCAGCTCCAGCGGAAAAAGCACCACTGGCCGGGTGGCCTGTTCGGTGTATGGCCCGCCCGCTTTTGAGCGCTCATGGCGCAGCACTGATAACGCGCTTGAGAGTATCGCCGCCGCCCACTCTGACGGCCTGCTGGTGTTGGATGAAATCAGCCAGTGTGACCCGCGCATTGTGGGTGAAACTGTCTACATGCTGGGCAATGGCACCGGCAAGGCACGCGCCAATGATCGCGGGCAGGCAGGCAAGCCAGTGCAGGAATGGCGGCTGCTGTTTGTGTCGAGCGGTGAAAAGACTTTGGCCGAAACGATGGCCGAGGCTGGGCGGGAACTGAAAGCCGGTATGGAAGTACGCATGCTGGCGATGCATGCCGATGCGGGCCAAGGCTTTGGCCTGTTCGATACCCTGCATGGTTTTGATGGTGGCGCGGCTTTATCCGATGCACTTCAGGCCAGGGTAAAGAAGTATTACGGCACGCCGCTGCTGGCCTTCCTCACGGCCCTTTGTGAGCCCGGCAAGTTGCTCGCATACACCGCCATGTTGCGGAAAACGGCGGAGCGGTTCGCAGCCGAAGCGTTACCCGCAAACGCCAGCGGCCAGGCACACCGCGCCGCTGCCCGCTTTGGTTTGGTTGCCGCTGCTGGCGAACTTGCAACGGCGCTGGGCGTTACTGGCTGGCCGGATGCGACCGCCCATAAAGCGGCTAAGGCTTGCTTTGCTGCGTGGCTGGCTGAGCGTGGTGGCGCTGGGCATTTGGAAGGTGACGCCATCGTGACCCGACTGCGTTTGGTGGTGGAGCGTTCCGGGGAAAGCCGCTTTACCCGCTGGGACGGTATCGCCGCCAAGACGGACGATCATGCCCCGCGCACCACTGACCGCCTGGGCTTTCGGCGCACACTGGATCACGGCTATGGCGATGTGCTGACCACGACTGTGACCTTTTATTTTTTCCCCACCGCTTGGCGTGACGACGTGTTTAAGGGAATGAACCTACGCACGGTTAATCGTGAGCTGATCGAGCGCGGCATTTTGCAGCCAGACCCCAAGGGCAAAGCCGCCCAAGTCGTGACCATGCCCGGCATGCCGAGTGGGCGCGCCTATGTGGTGGCCGCTGCTGCTTTGTTCTCCAGTGAAACCGAAGCCGAGGCTGCTTAGCGGCCCGCTCAAACGGGAGAACAGCCGGCGCTTTCGGGCCTGGCCTGCCCACGAATTAACAGACCCTTTATCGAATTGGAGTTACACCATGAATGACTACCGCAAACAAATTAAGCAGCACCAGGACGCAATTGAAAGCCTTAACGAGCAACTGACCCCACTTCGGGAAATTGCCAAGCTGGCCGTACTTCAGTACCACAACAACAGAACCTCCCGCCCTGCCTATCCTCATGCTGAAGAGGGTGCTGTAGCACAGGCCGAGGCTGAGCTTGACCACCATAAGAAGGAAGTGGCGCGGCTTGAGCGGTTGGCCGATTGGGAGGAAGGCGTAAACGGTGCGAGCGCCACCATGGGGCGCACTCGTGAAAAGGTTGCTGCTGCACAGAGTGAGCTTTCAGCACTGCAAGCCCAGCGCCAAAGTATTAAAGAAACGTTATCAACCCTGTTGGCTGAGCAGCAGAATGCTCTAGGTATTGCTGTTGAGGCTGAGCAAACCGCAGCGCGGGAATATGCAAAGGCAAGGGTTGGTGGAACGGTAGCGGCTGAGAAAAAAGCACAGGGGGATCTTCAAACCGCCTCTGCGGCACTGGCATTAATCCGGGCCGGTGATTCGGCTACAGAGGCTGTAGCTGATGCAGTTAAAGCCGAGATATTGGTAATCGATCAGGCTATTGATGCAGCAGCCGAGCAGCTTGATGCAATGCGTAGCGAGCTGCTAAAGGCCACCCGCTACCTGTGGGCCGATAGACTTGAGAAAGCCACGTATGAGCTGGCAGCGCTTGCGGCTCATGTTAATGCAGCTGAGCGGGAACTCGGTTGGCGATACGGGTCTGTTGATGATTTGAACCTGCCTCTACTGTCGCCAGGCGGGGGCAATCGATTCATTGATAAGCGTTACGTGTTGGAGATAAGCGAGGGGATCAGCTTCGACGTGCTGACAGCCGCATAACGTTCAACCGCTCTAAACCCAACCGCTGGTGTAATCACGCCAGCGGTTTTTTATTGCCTGCGCACAACCCAGCCCATTACACCATTGGTGTAGTTTTGCATTGGTGTATGCGGCTTTATGCAATTGTGTAATGTGGCTGAAAGCCCCGCCAATGCTGGGTTTCAGGCTTTCGATTACACCTTTTACACAAGTTACACCGGAAATTTGAGGGGTACGGTTTTGCATTCCCCCCACCGCCCCGTTAGGGGTGTGGCCAGCAGCGGGCAAAGTCTTGGCGGTGCGCTGTTGTGCGTGAGCCAAACTCACGTTGAGGCCGGCTTTTACGGGTCCTCTGGAAGGGGTGCCACCCTACACGGGTAATTCGAGCCCCGCCCGTTTTCTAGCTGGGAATTTGGCAGGCATGTCCGTCTTTATTACCTTGGCTCACGTTGAAGGCTGACCAGGGAGGCAAGGCAATTGCTGTTCAGAAATCAGCCAAGAATCACCCCAGCAGCCGGCACCGTGTATGCCCTGGTGTATGCCTAACAAAATACGAAACAATCAAATCCAATAAAATCAGGCACTTAGCCATCCAGTTCAATTGACTGCGTACCACCAAACAAAACAAGGGTTTAGCGAAAGCTAAGCCCTTGTTTTTCCGGGCAGTCTACAAACAGACTACATTCCAACTACCCTCCCCGTCCTTGCTTGATGTTCATCTTGCTTAGAAGCGACTTACGTCTAGCGGCACATATCTTGGTGCTCGGGCATCCCGACAATTAAAACGTCCAGTGTCTGTCTTTGCCCCGCAGCCACCACACCTCTAGCAACCGCGCGTATTTGCTTGCCTGAGAACCTCTACGTGATCACTCAGCGATTTTTTGCGAGCACCTGCGTGCCCAGCAACAGACCAGCGAAGATCAACGCAGCCCCGATCCAGTGGTAGCTTTGCAGCCCCTCCCCTAGCAGTAGCCAGCCCAGTAGTGCAGTAAACACTGGCATCAAGTAGTTGGAGAGTGCGGCCTTGGCCGCACCGAGAATGCGGATAGCGTGGTTCCAGGCGAGGTAAGCAAGCAGTGAGGCGAAGATGGCGGTGTAGCCGATGGCAGCCAGGTTGTGTGGTGTCACGCTGAAGTGTGCGCCCTGTGCCAGCTCGTAGAGATAGAACGGCAGAATCAGCGGTACGCCCAGCAGCATCAATACGCCCAGCAGGGCCAGCGGTGGGATAGGCAGCAGGTAGCTGGCCCAACGCCGCAGCAGCAATGAATAGAGCGCCCAGTCAGCCACCGCCAGCAGCATGATCAGATCGCCTTTATTGAAGGCCAGGCCGCTGAGGCTGGCCCAACTGCCTTTGCTGATCAGCACCAGCAACCCGCCTGCGGCCACAGCCATGCCCCACCACGCGCGCCGATGCGGCCACTCGCCAAGCAGCAGGCCCGCGCCGATAAAGGTCATCAGTGGCAGACAGGTGTTGACCAGGGTGATATTGATCGCAGCGGTGGTTTGCGCAGCGGCATACAGCAGGCTGTTGTACCCAGCGATGCCGACACCGGCGAGCACCAGCAAACGCCAGCCGGCCGCACGCAATGCCGAGCGGTGTTGCCAGAGCGGCTTGGCCACGAAGGGCAACAGCAGCACCAGCGCCAGGCTCCAGCGCCAGAATGACAAGGCAAACGGTGGAATCTCACCGGCAAACGCTCGCGCTACTAAAGCATTGCCGGACCAACACAGCGTCGCCAGCAGCAGGCCAGCCAGCGCGAGACGCACGGAAGACGACATACCTCAGCGCTGACCGAGCGGGCGCAGGCGGTATTGCGGCGGCAGCTGCTCCATGCCGCTGACGGTGACGTTGAGGTTCTTCCAGCGGCCGTCCTTGATGCCGTAGATGCAGCCATGCACCGCCAGCGGCTGCCCACGATGCCAGGCGTTCTGCACGATGGTGGTGTGGCTGACGTTGGCCACTTGCTGGATCACATTGAGCTCACACAGACGATCGACCTGCTCTTCTTCGCTGGGCAACTGCGCCAGGTGTTCGCGGTGCTCGTAGTAGAGGTCGCGAATGCTGCGCAGCCAACCGTCGATCAGGCCGAACTGAGTGTCTTGCATCGATGCGCGCACGCCGCCACAACCGTAGTGCCCGGTAACCAGGATATGTTTGACCTTGAGCACATCGACCGCGTACTGGATCACCGACAAGCAGTTGAGGTCGGTGTGTAGCACCACGTTGGCGACGTTGCGGTGCACGAACAGATCGCCCGGCAGCAGGCCGACAATCTCGTTAGCCGGCACCCGCGCATCGGAGCAGCCGATCCACAGGTACTCGGGCACCTGCTGCTGGGCCAGCTTGGCGAAGAACTCGGGATCTTCTTCCTTGATCGCTTCGGCCCAACGCGCGTTGTTGTCGAAGAGGTGCTGTAAATCGCTCATGCGTCACTCCCGGATTCGTCGATGCGCACCATAGGAGCGCCACCGGCTTTTGACAAGCGCGAGTGGTTGCCGTCCCCTTGAACAGACGGCAGCGGGCATGATCAAGCGCGACGGCGACGCAACAACCAGAGAATCAGCAACACACCCGCCAACAGCACCAGGCTCACGCCCCACTGCAGCGGCCCGGCATAACGGTACAGCTCGGCTGGCTGCAGACTGGGCACACGCAGCATGCGTTGCTCGGCGGCCGCACCCTGGGTCGGGATATCGGCGAGCCCGTCACCGTCCAGATCGGGCAGGCTGCGAATATGGTCGAGCAAGCCCTGCCACTCTTTATATTCCTGCACACCAGGCTGCTGCGGATCGGCATCAATGATCGCGTCCTTGATCGCCGCCAGTGGCCGTCCCTCGGCATCCTTGGGCTGCACGCTGAGCAGGCCCTTGGTCAGATCGCTGACCAGCCAGGTAAAGCTGCCGACATAGCTGGTGGCACCGATGCTGTAGAGCCGTTGATCGGCCAGGTCCAGCGGCATGTAACCCTTGATCGGGTCGCCCAGTTCAATCCGGCTGACCCGATCAAACGGCACGCGCCAGGGGTTGTAGCTGAAGCGCAGGCCGGACACGCGCGGGTAATAGCTTTTGCTTTCGCGCACCTGATAGGCCAGCAGCAGCACTTCGAGCAGGTTCTTAAGCTCCTGCCCGCTGACATACACCTTGATCAGCGGATAACCCGGCGCATCATCCAGCTCGCCAACACCCAGCGGAGCGATGCGAAACAGGTCAGACACCGCCTGCACGCCATGCCGGCCCATGATCATATTGTCGCGAATGGTGCCGTTGCCAGTAAACGACACATCACTGCCCGTCGCGTGGCGCAGCGCGTCGGTGACCAGATTGCCGAGAATCGGATCGTCATGGGCGCGGGTCAGGGTTTTATCGACCTTGGCCAGCGGCTGGTCGAAGGTGTACCCCTTAGGCGCGAGCATCTGCGCACTGACCACCTGTTTGAAGTCCTCGACCTTGGCAGTCACCGCAGCGCTGCCGGCAATCTGGTCATTGATCGGGTGCAGCTGGTAATCGACCACCTGCGGTTTGCCGTCCGCCGGCAAACGCATACGCAATTCACCCAGGTGCTGAATCTCGGAGCCGGCCTGCATCACAGGCGTGCGCCCATTGACCAGCACAGGCTGCGCCAGAGCCGTGTGCGAGTGACCGCCAACAACGATATCGATGCCCGGCACCTGCTCGACCAGCTCGACCTCTTCACCGCGCCAGCTGCCGTCTTCCTGCTGCACCACCCCCATGTGCGAAAGCAGAATCACCACCTCGGCACCCTCCTCGCGCAGCTTGGCGACCATGGCTTGGGCAGTCGCGACCGGATCGGCAAACACCGCCGGTTTGATCATCGGGCTGACTGCCACGGCGTTGTTACCGAGCAGGCCGAACAAGCCAAAACGAATACCGCCCTTGTCGATCAGCTTGTAAGGCGCAATGCGCCCGGCCTCGTAATGAACCTGCAGGCTGTCGTCTTCCTTGCGCGCCGGGTCAAAGCCGAGGTTGCTCGACAGCAGCGGCATCAGCGCATCGCCCTTGATCTTGTGCGCCGAGCTGATCATCGCGGCCAACCCGGCCGGACGAAAATCGAATTCGTGGTTGCCCAGGGTCGCTGCGTCATAGCCCAGCTCGGTCATCAGGCGCAGCTCGCCGCCGGTTTCGCGGGTCACGGTATGAAACAGCGTGCCCATGCTGAAGTCGCCACCATCGAGCAGCAGCACTGGTTGTTCACCGGCAGCGGCGCGGCGCTGATCCAGCAAGGTGGCCAGGCGCGCGACGCCGCCGACGGTATCGTCATCGCCGGTGGTCGCTGGGGAATATTCGTTGTTCGGGCCAAAACCGAGCAGGCGTGATTGCCAGTCGTTGGTGTGCAGGATGGTAAAACTGCGCTCGGCACTGGTGGCCTGAGCGGTGGCGAATAAGCAGAACACTGCAAGCAACGAAGCAGACAGGCGCATGACAGATCCTTAGGGCAATGGGCGATAACCGCGGCTGCCGGGAGTATGCGACAAGCCCTGCGCCAGGTCAGCGGCGAATAGCGCCGCTGGCGGTAGCCAATCGTGTCAGTACATGGCAGAGCGGGGATCTAGTCAAACAGCGGGCAGACCATCACCAAGGCATCCTCACGGCCACCGACGGCTGGGTAGTAATCGCGACGCCGGCCAACCTCGTTAAAGCCAAAGCGCTCATACAGGCGGTAGGCCACCTGATTACTCGCGCGCACCTCCAGAAAACAGTCATTGGCACCCTGCTTCTGGGCCTCCTGCATCAGGTGTTCGAGCAGTTTCAAACCCAGACCACGCCCCTGGCTTTCCGCCTTGACGGTGATATTGAGCAGGTGTGCCTCGTCCATGATGATCTGGATCACGCCGTGGCCGACCTGCTGCTGGCCTTCAAACATCACCCAGCAGTTGTAAGCGGTCAGGCTGTCGGTAAAGATGCCGCGCGTCCAAGGGTGGCTGAAGGCGGCATATTCGATTTTCAGCACCGCATCGATGTCCGCCGCTGTCATCGGGCGGAAGCTGATTGCATCACTCATTCAGGTTGACTCGGCAAACGGTAGAACCCAGCCAAGCGGCCGGGAAAGATGTCTTCAATTGGCAGCCAACCAGCGCTGACGCACGCGGCGCATGGCTTGCCACAGCTCACGCTTGCGTTCTGGCTCATCCATCAGCAGTTCCAGGCCCGGCAGCGCCCAGGCAGCGCCCAGCCCCTCGACCTGCAGCTCGCGGTTGTAGGCGTCGGCAGTGGCTTCCCCGGCAAAACGAATCGCCGGCAGCCCCACCAGCCATAGGCAACTGCACGGTTCCTGCTCTTCCAGCCGCGCGCCGACAAAACTCTGCACATATTCCAGCGCCGCTTGCGGACCCTGGTCGATCTGCCCGCGCACCAACAGCGGCCAGCGCACCGGCTCGCCAATCAGTTGCGGACTGTCCGGCAGACCGGCGGCGCGCAGCAGATCCTTGAGCAGCAGATACGCCGGATCACGGCCTTGCAGTGGCTCGCCGGTAGGCAATTCGACCAGTACTGCACAGGCGCCAGCACGCAGCAATTGCAGGGCAAAACGCGGTGGTGCGACGGGCGTTGGCTGGGACGTGACCTGCGTTTCGGCGTCGACTGTAGTCGGTTCCACCTTAGCCATGCGCCCCTGAGGCGCCGGACGCGGCACTTCGATCTTGGGGCGGATAACAGGCGCGACAACGGCGGTTTCGGCACGCGGCGGCTCATAGGCCGGCGCAACTTCAGCCACCGCCTGTGGCACGGCAGCGGCCACCTCCTGCTCAGGCTCGGCCTCAACCAGCGGCTGCAGCAATTCCGGGCGCGAGGGCGCAGCAAACGGTAACTCCACACGCGGCAGCCAACTGGCCACCTGCATGGCGCTCAGATAGGCACGACGGCGCAGTTCTGCAATCAAACGTCAGCCGCCTGTGGATGCGCCTTCTGCCCGGCCTGCATCAGGTTCAAGGCATTGACATAGGCCTTGGCTGAGGCCACGAGGATATCGGTGTCGGCGCCATTGCCGTTGACGATGCGCCCGCCCTTTTCCAGACGAACCGTCACTTCACCTTGCGAGTCGGTCCCCTGGGTGATGGCGTTGACCGAATACAACTGCAGATTGGCCTCGGAGCGGGCAATTGATTCGATGGCCTTGAAGGTGGCATCCACCGGCCCCGAACCCTGGGCATTGCCACTGTGCTCGGCACCTTCCACGCTGACCACAACCTGCGCCTGTGGCACTTCGCCCGTTTTGCTCGCCACGTCCAGGGTAATCAGCTTGAAGTGCTCCGGTGCCTCTTCGGCCAACGTATCGGACACCAAGGCCTGCAGGTCTTCATCGAAAATCTCGTGTTTTTTGTCAGCCAAATCCTTGAAGCGAGCAAAGGCCGCATTCAGCTCAGCCTCGCCGGCCAGCACGATCCCCAGCTCGTCCAGACGCGAACGGAAGGCGTTGCGCCCGGACAACTTGCCCAGCGACAACTTATTGGTGTGCCAGCCCACTGACTGGGCAGACATGATTTCGTAGGTTTCGCGGTGCTTGAGTACGCCGTCCTGGTGAATACCGGACTCGTGGGCAAAGGCATTGGCGCCGACAATGGCTTTGTTCGGCTGCACTGGGAAACCGGTGATGCCCGAGACCATGCGCGAAGTGCTGAGGATGTGCGGGGTATCGATACGCGTGTGCACGCCGAGCAAATCTTCACGGGTCTTGATCGCCATAACGATCTCTTCCAGCGCGGCATTACCAGCGCGCTCACCGAGACCGTTGATGGTGCACTCAACCTGACGGGCACCCGCCACCACAGCCGCAAGGGAGTTGGCCACAGCCAGACCCAGGTCGTTGTGGCAATGAACGGAGAACACCGCCTTGTCGGCATTGGGCACACGGTTGAGCAGCTGGCGAATGGTCTCGGCGTACTGATGCGGAATCGCGTAGCCGACCGTATCCGGGATATTGATAGTGCGCGCGCCCGCGTCGATGGCCGCTTCAATGATGCGGCAGAGGAAGTCGATTTCGGACCGACCGGCGTCCTCGCAGGAGAACTCCACATCGCTGCACAGGTTGCGCGCGCGTTTGATCGCATGCACGGCCTGCTCGACGACCTGATCCGGCTGCATGCGCAGCTTGTGTTGCATGTGGATCGGGCTGGTGGCGATAAAGGTGTGAATGCGCCCGGAGTTGGCGCCTTTGAGCGCTTCCGCCGCGCGATCGATATCAGCATCCAGAGCACGCGACAGGCTGCACACGGTGCTGTCCTTGATGCTGTCGGCAATCGCCTTGACCGCCGCAAAGTCACCGGGGCTGGCGATGGCGAAGCCGGCTTCGATCACATCAACCCGCAAACGCTCCAGGGCCTTGGCGATGCGCAGCTTCTCCTCACCGGTCATCGACGCGCCGGGGCTCTGCTCGCCGTCACGCAGGGTGGTATCGAAAATAATGACGCGGTCGTTGCTGCTCATGCTGGTGTCCTCACGGAGTCGCCGTAGCACGCACCCGACGTGGGGGCGCGTGTCGATAAGTCTTGATTGTCGCGTGAAATGCCACGGGCGGGAAGCGTGGAGTCATCGACTCGGCCCCTAAGCCGACGGCGTCTACGCCAGAAACAAAACGCCCGCCAAATGGCGGGCGTTGGGCTGATTGAGCGAGCTAGAGTCCTGCAAGGCAAAAACAGGCGAAGAAGCGGAGTGTACTTTTGTACATGAGCATTCTGAGCCTGTTTTTAACGCAGCAGGGCCGACGTGCAGCCAATCAGAGGGCTTGATCCCAGGGACGGTCGCCATTGGCGTCTTTGATGCGCGTCGGTAGCCCCATCACATCGAGCAGCTTTAGGAACGGTTCGGCCGGCAACTCTTCAACGTTGGCCATGCGCGCCACATCCCAATCGCCACGCGCCACCAGCAGTGCCGCCGCGACCGGCGGCACGCCCGCCGTGTAGGAAATACCCTGACTGTCGGTCTCCACATACGCATCTTTGTGGTCGGCGACGTTGTAGATAAACAGCTCGGTTGGCTTGCCGTCTTTGGTGCCTTTAACCAGATCACCAATGCAGGTCTTGCCGCTGTAGCCCGGTGCCAGCGAGGCGGGATCCGGCAGTACGGCTTTGACCACTTTCAGCGGCACAACTTCAAGGCCTTCGGCGGTTTTTACCGGCTGCTCGGAGAGCAGGCCGAGGTTTCTCAGCACGGTAAACACATTGATGTAGTGCTCGCCGAAGCTCATCCAGAAACGCACGTTGGGCACGTTCAGGTGTTTAGACAAGGAATGCACTTCGTCATGCCCGGTCAGGTACAGATTCTGTTCGCCGACTACCGGCAGGTCGTCGGTGCGTTTGACTTCAAACATTGAGTTGCTGGTCCACTGGCTGTTCTGCCAGCTCCAGACTTGGCCGGTGAATTCGCGGAAATTGATTTCCGGATCGAAATTGGTGGCGAAGTACTTGCCGTGCGAACCGGCGTTGACGTCGAGGATGTCGATCGACTCGATGCTGTCGAAGTACTGTTGCTGCGCCAGTGCAGCGTAGGCATTGACCACGCCCGGGTCGAAACCGACGCCGAGGATGGCAGTCACGCCTTTTTCCTGGCATTCGGCCAGGTGCTTCCACTCGTAGTTACCGTACCAAGGCGGTGTTTCGCAAATCTTGCCCGGTTCTTCGTGGATAGCGGTGTCGAGGTAGGCGGCGCCGGTCTCGATGCAGGCGCGCAGCACCGACATATTGAGGAAGGCCGAACCCACGTTGATGACGATCTGCGATTCGGTTTCGCGGATCAGTGCTTTGGTTGCTTCAATATCCAGCGCATTGAGGGCAAAGGCCTTGATCTCGGCTGGCTGTTTCAAACTGCCCTTGGCGTTAACGCTGTCGATGATGGCCTGGCATTTGGAGATGTTGCGCGACGCGATAGCAATGCGACCCAATTCGTCGTTGTGCTGCGCGCACTTGTGGGCCACCACCTTGGCGACACCTCCTGCACCAATGATCAGAACATTCTTCTTCAATTGTTTCACCTCCTGGGTACTGCGTTATTGAGAGAGTTGGAGCGGGTTTACAACACGTCGGGTGGATGATGCTTTTGCATCCACCTGCGTGATTTCAGAGCGGTGGACGAAAAATACCGTCCACACTACGGATCAGCTCAGGCTGGACAGGTAATCGTCAAAGCCAAATTCGCGCACCACTTCGACGCTGCCGTCGAGTTGCTTGACCGCGATGGAAGGCATTTTCAGGCCGTTGAACCAGTTCTTCTTGACCATGGTGTAACCGGCGGCATCGATAAACGACAGGCGATCGCCGATGGCCAGCGGTTTGTCGAACTGGTATTCACCAAAGATGTCACCGGCCAGGCAGGACTTGCCGCACACCATGTAGGTGTATTCACCGCTGCAGGGTTCCATCTTGGCGTTGAGGCGGTAGATCAGCAGATCGAGCATGTGTGCTTCGATGGAGCTGTCGACCACGGCCAGGTGCTTGCCGTTGTAAAGCGTGTCGAGCACCGTCACTTCCAGCGAAGAACTCAGGGTGATCGCTGCCTCGCCCGGCTCCAGATACACCTGCACACCGAAGCGCTCGGAGAAGGCTTTTAAGCGTGCGCAGAACTGATCAATCGGATAGCCCTCACCAGTGAAGTGAATCCCGCCGCCGAGGCTGACCCACTCGACCTGCTCCAGCAGATGGCCGAAGCGCTCTTCAATGGTCGTCAGCATCTGGTCGAACAGTTCGAAGCTACCGTTCTCGCAGTTGTTGTGGAACATAAAGCCGCTGATCTTATCCATCACCGCGGCGATCTTTTCCGGATCCCACTCGCCCAGGCGGCTGAACGGACGCGCCGGGTCGGCCAGCAGGTAATCGGAGCTGCTCACCTGCGGGTTAACGCGCAGGCCACGGATGGTGCCCTCGGTGGCCTCGGTGGCCTCGGCGAAGCGTTCAAGCTGGCCAATGGAGTTGAAGATGATCTTGTCGCAGTTGGCGACCATCTCTTCAATTTCATCATCGGCCCAGGCCACGCTGTAGGCGTGGGTTTCGCCGGCGAATTTCTGTCGGCCGAGTTTGAGTTCATACAGCGAGCTGGACGTGGTGCCGTCCATGTATTGCTGCATCAGGTCGAACACCGACCAAGTGGCGAAGCATTTGAGCGCCAGCAGCGCCTTGGCCCCTGAGTGCTCGCGTACATAGGCGATCTTCTCCAGATTGCCCAGCAGCTTCTGTTTGTCGATCAGGTAGTAAGGCGTTTTGATCATGGCGCTGCCCCTGCAAGGTCGGCTAACGGGAAGCCAGTAGGCTCCCCCCAAAAAAGTGGAGGCGAATTGTGCCGACAACCGGCACATATCGAAAGGGCAACGGGGATATTTCCTCGATTCAGCGACCATTGGCGGCGATTGGGCGCGCGATGGAAGCCCACAGCACCTGCCACCGTGCGCCAGCAGAATGACCAACAAGGATGACAGGGGCATGACGGCATACAGCGCCTGCGCGGCGCTGATGCGGGGGCTCAGTTGATCGGCGTGGCCGTCAGGTTGGCGCGGATATCGGCGTTTTGCAGCTTAACCCCATACATCGAGGTCACCGCACCGCCGGTGGGGTGAACATGCTGAATCCGGTCGATATTCACTTCTTTGAAGTGCACCCGGCCGTTAACCGCAAAACCCAGCGGATCAGGACTGACGGGGGTGCAACCAGAGGCGGTCTTGCTGCACACCTTGGTCGGCGCCACATCGAGGTTAAGGTCGACGTTAAACCCATAGGCATTGGCGTTCGGGTTGCTCGGGTTGCCATCAGAGGTGTGGAAGTTGTCCACCACCAACTGGCTGCCGGTGCCGTTCACCCCATTAACCCGCCCGGTTTCAATGATGATCTGATTGCGTTTCTCGTTGTTCGATACGCTATTGGCCGGGTTACCGGAGCCATCACGCACGAACACATTCTTCAGCTTGACCGAGATGCCTTCGTCGCCCCGGTCCTCCCAGCGACCGCCGCTGGCCGTGCAGGCACTGGAAGTGCTGCCGCTGCCGCCGACGCACAAGGCACCAGCACCGCCCGAATTGATGGCCAGGGTCGAGCCCTGCTCATAGCGCTTAAGCACCAGACGGCCAATGCTGCTACCGGTTTGCCGATCCCCCCAACGTACGTCGTTCACGTCAAGCTTCGACCAGTACGTGCCCTTACGCAGCTCCACGCCGTTAGTGCTGATGTCCAGCGAGCCTTCGCGGTAATGCATGTCATAGCTGCTGCCTGAGAGCCACAGACCACGACCGTTTTCATCCACGGTAATCGCCGCATTCGCCTCGGTGATATAGAAGTCGGCGTTGTAGCGCAGCCCATCACCCACAGCACCACCAGCGCGCAGAGTGACCTGGCCGTTGAGGGTGAAGTCGTAGGCCGGGAAAATTTCCATCAGCACCAGCAACTCAGTGCCGCCCTGGAGTGGCGCATCAGCCGTACCCACTCGCAGACCATCGAAGCTGTAGCTGCCGACCACATTCTTGAAGCCCAGGCGCATGCCATCGAAATGACCGTTGTAGCCGCCGCTGTTTACATCGCTGTTGGTGCCGGCATAGCAGCTCGTGCTCACACCGGCGGCGCAGCTCTTGGTCAGATCAAAGGTAAACTGACCGGTACCGTGGGTACGCAGGCCGCTGAACCACATGGTGTTGCCGTTATCGGTGAGTGCCAACGAGCTGTTGACCATGTTCCAGCTGAGGTCGGCGCTGATGCCTTTCTGCCCGGAGTTGGGGTCGCCGCCCGGACGCAGTTTCAACCAGTTCTGCCGCGCACCCTGATCGAGAAAATTCAGATCCACCGCCAGGCCGCCGAGCTTCTGATTGCTCGGGTTCCCCATGATCAGACCACCGAGGGTGGCGTTGAACTTGAGGTCCTGAAAGGCAATTTTCGCGTAGCTACCCGCGCCGTCCTGCTCCAGATCCACTGTCAGTCCAGAGTTGCTGATCAGGCTGCCAGCAAAGTTCTCAGCACGCAGTACGCCTTCATCCTGATACTGGAACAGGCTGTTGGCGATGGTGATATTCGGTTTGATCCGCAAACCTTCGCCACTGGCGCCGCCACCCGCAATGCTGATGCTGCCGCCCAGGCGCAAATCCATGTTCAGCTTGCCGAAGCTGCGTTGTGCATCCACGTCACGCAGATCGGGGGCGCCCGGTGTCACCGCCACGCCGGTAGTGGGGTCGCCATGTGCCAGGTCGAGGCCGATGCCGGCAATTGAGCCGACAAAACGCGAGGTGCCCAGGTCCAGTTTGATCTCCTGGCCGCTGCCGCCGCTGACGATGTCCAGGTAGGCGTTGTTCAGGTAAGTATCGAACGACAGGCCTTTGACGATCAGGTCAAAGCCATTATCGCGGTAATAGAAGGTCGCCGCGCTCAACGACAGTTGACTGTCATCCACGCTGAAACCGCTGACGCCACTGGCCCCGCCGCCACTCAATTTGAGGCTGGCCCCCAGGGTGAAAAACGCGCGAAAGGCGCCAAAACTTTTGCTGCTGCCGGCCAGCTCGATGTTATCGACGCTGAGCACCTGAGCACTGCCGCTGTGCTGCACCTGCAATTGCTCACCCACCACGTCCAGCGTAGTGGTCGAACTACTACCCGCCGTTTGCGGCGTGCCACTGACGCCTTTGAGGCTTAGGGTCTGACCATCCTGTTTGTAGTCAATACTGCCTGCCGACCAGCCGGCGCCAGTGGTTTGCAGGCTGATGCCGTCGCGCCCGCTGACGGATGACAGCGCCTGATCATCCAGTGCCTGCATGGCCTGCGTCAGCGGACTCAGAACTGCGAGCAACAACAGCGAATGACGGTGCATGGCCCTGCTCCTCAATTCTGCGGAAAGATCAGCACGTTGCCCTGCATACGGATGGCGCCGTCGATCTTCGCCGAGAAGATATTGGTCTGCTGGTAGGACGGATTCCCGCCATTAGCCACGCTCAGGGACTTGTTCTGCCAGCCGCCCTGGTTGGCGACACCAAAGGCAAAACTGCCATCCTTGAACTTCACCTCGTTGGGCAAGCCGAACTCCAGCACATCCTGATTGAACGCAGCACCGTCACCATTGAAACCGCTGTTGATGGTGCGCGTACGCAGAGTCAGGCCTTCAAAGCTGAACACGCCCTTGAGGTTATCCAGCACATACCAGCCGCCCTCCGCCTCGGAGCGAATTGCCACACGCATGCCACAGTTTTCCGGCGTCGTAGCACCCGCATTGGCGCAGCTACGCTGACTGGCCGTCCAGGTGCTGGGGTTATTGCTGACCGGCTTGCTCCACAGCACGCCGCCATCCTTGTTGATACTGAACTCACCGGACAGATAAACCCCGCCCTGGCCGTTCATGCTGCTCAGGGTGTCATCGTCCAATGCCT
This sequence comes from Pseudomonas sp. WS 5011, assembly GCF_012985775.1. Taxonomy (NCBI): domain Bacteria; kingdom Pseudomonadati; phylum Pseudomonadota; class Gammaproteobacteria; order Pseudomonadales; family Pseudomonadaceae; genus Pseudomonas; species Pseudomonas sp. WS 5011. The sequence continues at coordinate 10,996 of NZ_JAAQXA010000028.1, read as the reverse complement.
GCATCTCGGCAAAGGCCGGCATGGCGAGCAGCGCGCTGATGGCTAACCAGACTTTAGAGATCACGGCTGGTCACCTTCAGGTAGTTGATGCTGAGCCCCTGGATGGCGTTGTAGCCAAAGTTGTAGCCACCGGTAGAAAAGCTACCTGTGCCGGCTTTGAGGTTGTCGATCACGATATTGGTGCGTGGGGCGTTGGCATAGAAGTCACTGGCAATCGCATTACGCTCTGCCGCAGGCCGCGCACTGCCATTGGCGGCACGGCTCACCGGATTGGGCAGCTCCAGCACAAACTGGCCGTTACTGCTGACATCAAACAGCAACGGCTGGCTCTTGCCGTAACCCAGCGAAATATTGGCGAAGGCATTGCTCAGTGTCAGGGTGCGGGCAGTCTGCTCCTGGGCGGTGGTGCAATTGGCCGTACCGGCCGCGCAGGACATCAGTTGCAGGCTCTTGGCGAACAGATTCACTCGCGCCTCACCCACGAACTGCCCGCGCGGGTCATCGCCCCATAGCCGCAGGTAACTGCCGTCCATAACCAGTTCGCTGATATCAAGATTGATGATGTCAGTACGCCCGGCGGCAACCTGGAAGTCGAAGCGAATGCCCAGATCAACTCGCTCCGAAGCACGGCTGGAGCAGTTGCTTCCGGCAGCGGCATATCCGCTGATACATGCCTGCCCACCGGCACCGGTTAAGCGCTCGGGAAACTTGAACTCCAGCACACTGACATTGCTCGGCGTGGTCTGCACCCACTGTCCATCATCACGCAGGGTGCGCAGGGTTTCCCCTTTGGCCAAAGTGATCTCGAAGGGATGATCCAAACGACCAATATTTACCGGATCCAGGTTTGCACCTTTATTACTGCCGGTCGCCCCCAGGTAGAACTCTTTCACCGAAATCGGCACGTTCTGCCCTGAAGCATTGTTGATGTCATTGATGGTGATCACCGCACCCGAGGCATCCAGCAACACACCATCCAACACGAAACCAAATCCGGCGCCCTGAACAGCCGAGAGTTCCTGGTCATCCAGCGCCTGTAACTCAGCCTGAGCTGCACCCGTCAGCAGCATCAACGAAACAACAGCAGTCAGCGCGCGCATGATCAGCACCCCGCCGTAGCTGTGCCCAGGCAGGTGTCCTGGCGTGGAATACCGTTCAGCGCCTGGTCGAAATCGAACTTTATTCCCGCCACTAGGTTACCGTTGGCATCGCGGTACTTGGGAATATTGAGGAAGGCGCCGGCCACTGTATTAATCAAACCGGCAGTATCCATATCGCGCCACTGCATATCCTTGAGTTGCAGGGAAATAAAGACCCCCTTGGCCGCCTGATCCATACCTGGAGTATTGACGTTGCCGATATTCAGCGATTGAAACTGACTGAGGTTGAAGCAGGTGCTGATGCCGATGATCTGACAACCCTGCGAAGGAAAGGAATCAAGCAGCCCGCCTAATATGTTGCAGTTGGCCACGCACTGCACAGACGAACCGTTTTTCAGCCCCGCTTGATCGGCGCGAATGGCGTCGGGAACGCCGTTATTGACCAGCTCGGCCTCAGCCTTGACCGTGGAGTTATTATTCACTGTGGCACCAAGCAGCAGCCGCTGAAAAAAGTTGGCTTTGTCCAGCAGCGGCTTGGCCTTGCCCTCCAAATCCACCGCGATCTTGCCGGTCAAATGCGAGATATCCCCCGAGAGCACACCCTTGGCCTCGCCGAAGCCGATGCGTACGCCTACGACCTTATTGCCCTCGTAGGCCAGTTCAAGATAGGGATCGATGATCTGGAAAGGATTAATCGTATCGTCGGGACCGACCGTGCCCAAGGCAAAGTTGTTAATCAGGATGTCCGAGGCATGTGACTCGCCGCCGCGCTGATAGCCGCCCAGCTCCAGTTTCTTGATATTGAGCTGGGTATCCACCTTGAGGCCGAAATTGACCCGGGTGTAGTTGACCCCTGCGTTGCTATCGGTCGTCAGGTTGATAAAGGCCTGACCGGTCACTTCCGACAGCTCGTTATCTGCCAGTTCAACCATCTTGGCCTGAGCGGCAGTGCTGATTAATGCGGCACAGATCAAGGCGAGTGCAGTTTTGGCAAAGCCGAGGGTCGGACGCATGGCTGATTCCCTGTCGTTCTTATTTGAATGGCAGAGTCCTGCGGACTCCACGCCTTGATTAGCACTATAAAAAGCCGGCCGCCTAAATGTGCCGACCCATAGTCGAGAAAACCCGAGAATTCCGTCGCAGTCAGCCACCAGGCTGTTACCCATCACCACACCCTGGGTTACATCTGCCCGAGCGGCGCGCACAGACGATGACTGACACTCAAGCCTTCGCTGCGCCTTGCAGTACAATCGGCGTTTTTTGCGAAATGCCCGCGGAGCGGATGCCCCGATGATTGATCCCAAGCGCGTACTGCGCGCCCTTGCTGAACACTGGACGTTACTGGAGCCGCTGTGCGAACGCTTCGATGCCGGCACCCTGAGCCTGGTGGAACTGCGTAATCAGCTCGCTGCGCAGCTGCCGGATGGCAGCCCCACCGACATCACCGCCCTGCTCGACCAGTGGATTCGCCTGGATATCCTGGTACCGGTGGCCAAGAGTCCTAACCGTTTCGAGCTAAACGCACAAATTCACGATTTCCTCGCCTACCTGCGCCGAGAACACCGCCTGGGCCTGTGCCTGGAGATCGAAGCCTACCTGCGCCACTTGGAGCGCCTGGCCGGCTACATACAGGATGCCTTCGAGGTACGCGACGCTGCCGACCTGGCACGGCAACTGCGCCTGCTCGATATGCGTGTGCGCGATGTGCTGAAGAAGCTGGCCAATGACGAACAGGCGCTGGTTGCTGTGGCCGAGCGGGCCAAGACCAGCGACCGGCAGATCCCCCTGCGTCAGCGCTACGCCGAAGTGCTGGCCACCTGGGACGAATACGTTGAACCGATGATCCAGCTGGTCGCCGCCGACGGCGCTTTCGAACAAGGCGTGTACCGTGTCGAGCACGTACTGTTGCGACTGCTCGGCGAACAGCAGCGCCTCGGCCAACTGGTGGATGACGACCTGCTGCTGCGCACCCATGCGCGCATCCTGGAAATGCAGACCACCGCCCAACTGACCTTGCGCCGTGCCCGCGAGCTGCTGCTGCCACTGCGTGAAGAAGCGCGCCGGCACAACGCCGTGACCCGTGGCGCAGCCCTGGCCCTCGCGGCAATCCGTAAAAAGGGTCTGGACGCCGTACCGCAAGCCTCCCTGCCGCTGTTCAGCCGCCCGCAAAGTACATTTCTCGGCACCGCTTCGCAGGTCGAGGCCTATGTTTACGCCCTGGCCCGGTTCGAGCCCAAGCCGGCGCAGTTCCCCAAGGCCCATACCAGCCGCAAAGGCGAAGCCCCCCGCGCGCCGCGAACTGCGCGCGAGATGATCGAGCGCTGCGAGCAGGCTCTGCCATTGCCGGACCTGATGGTCTGGCTGTTGGACCAGGAACCTGAAGGCGCCACCGACGAATTGCTCTACTGGTTCTCGCGCCTGTCCCGCGATGGCCGTTTCCAGCGCGAGCGCCTGGAGCGCCGCGACTACCTCACCCGCGAGCATCAGGTCAGCCTGAGCTCCTTTGCCCTGATCAAGCCGGCCGGGACCACCGTATGAATATCGACCTGAAAGAACTGACCCAGCTCGCCCCGATCTTCCGCGAGCTGTTCAAGGGCTACCACATCAGCCGCAGCAACCCGGAGCTCTACAGCCAGCTGGCCAGCCAACAGGACCAGTACCGCGGCCTGTTCAAGGCCCTGGGCTATGAGCTGACCTGCGACAGCCGCGGTTTCTACTATTTCGTCCCCGAGCAGATGGGCGCCCAAGTGAACAAAACCGCGCAGCGGTTGGCATTGTTCACGTTCATTCTGGTCGAGCACCTGGCAGATCAGGGCCGTGATCCGCTGGCCGTACTCGACGGTGGCAGCCTTGGCCGTGACGAGCTGCCGGCGCTGCTAGAAAAATACCGCGACCTGTTCCTCCAGGCCGAAGTCACCACCCAAGAAGAGTTGGAAGAAAAGGTCATGCGCCGCCTGACCCAGCTCGGTTTTGCCAGCGAAGACAACGGCATCTACCGCTTCCTCGCGCCGATGCACCGCTTCCTCGACGTGTGCCTCTCCGTACAGCAAGACCGTGACCTGGCGGCTACCCTGCACAGCAGCCTGCCGCTGCCAACGCCGGTGCTGCTGGATGAGGAGGCAGAAGACGAGATCATCAGCCTAGCCGAAGACGATGCCGACGAATCCGAAGAAGACGCCCTGGCCCGCGCCATGGCCGAAGAACGTGACGCCCAGGAGATGGATGCATGAGCCAGGAACGCTACGGCATTCGCCGCTTCGCCCTATTGAATACCGCCGGCTACAGCCTCGGTCTGTTCCCGCTGGAAAACCCGCTGTCGGTTTACGGGGCCAACAACCTGGGTAAATCCGCCTCGATCAACGCGCTGCAGTTCCCGATTCTCGCGCGCATGTCGGACATGAGCTTCGGCAAATACAGCCTGGAGCAATCGCGCAAGTTCTACTTCGCCAGCGATACCAGCTATATCCTCGTCGAAGTCGTACTGCCCCACGGCCCGCATGTGATCGGCGTAGCCGGGCGCGGCCCGGGCGGCGGCTTCGGCCACCAGTTCTTCGCCTACCAGGGCACCCTGGATCTGGAGCACTACCAGAAGAACGGCACCTGCCTGCGTCAACGCGAGCTGTTCAACGCTCTAGAACGCGAAGGCATCAAGGCCTATGAGCTGAAACCCGAGGAGCTGCGCCGCCTGCTGGTCGGCGGGCACACCTCGATTCCGCTGGACCTGACCCTAATCCCGCTGCGCTCCACCAGCGAGCAGAGCCTGAAGACCTTCCGCGCGCTGTTTATCAACCTGCTGCATATGCGCGAGATCACCGCGGCAAAGCTTAAGCAGCTGTTCCTCGATGCCTTCGAGCACAGCCTGCGCTCCGGTAGCGTCGACTACATCGCCGCCACCGAAGAAGCCTTCCGCGATGTGCGGCGTATGGAGCAGGATTATCAGGCGTTGGTTACCGCCGGTCCCTTGATCGAAGCCCTGGCTGCCGGTGTGGCCCAACGTGAGCTGCTGCGCGGCAAGCTGCATCGCCTGTCGCCGCTGCTCGATTCGCTGCTCGGCACATGGCAGGACTATGCCGGCGCACGCCGCGAAGAGCTGGTGATCCAGGCCGAACACTACCGTGGCGAGCAAGACGGCCTGCAGCACGAGCAACGTGGCGGCACCCAAGAGCTGATGCGTATGGAGCGCGAAATCAGCGAGATCCAACGCTGGCTCGGCGAGCTGTCGGTACTGAAAAACCGCTTTGCCCTGGTCAACGATGCCAAGGTGCTGGAAGAGCAGCTGCTGGCCGCCAAGGATGCCCACGACGAACTGGCCGGCGCCCTGGCGCAGTCGCGGCAGTTCTCCGCAGAAGATCTGGATGAGCGCCTGCGCGATCTGGAAAAACGCCTGAAATCGGTCAAGCAGCAACTCGAACACGCCGACAACAACAGCTACTCGCGTTTGCGCGAAGAATTCAGCCAGGCCGATGTCGACCGTCTGATGCGCCTGTTCAATGGCCAGCTGTTCAGCCTGCCGCTGGGTGAAAAAGGCATTCAGGTCGCAGAGGGTGATGCCTGGGTCAAATCCCTGGAAGCCATCCTCGACGGCTTCAAAGGCGAACACTTCGAAGTGCCCGGCCTGACTATCGACCTCTCGCATATCGAGCCCCCAGCCCTGCAGGCTCTGGCCGACCGCGCGGCCCTGCGCGATCAGAAGGACCGCCTCGACCGCGAATACAAACAACTGAAAACCCAGCAGGCGGTAGCCTCCGACCGCGCCGCGAGCAAGGCCCAGGCCGAGCAGTTCTACCAGGCCGTACTGGATGCGCAGAAAGCCCTGGAGGACTTCCGCAAGAGCCAGACCCTGGCTGTGGAAGAGCCGCAGAAATTGGAGCAGCTGGCTCAGCTGGAAGGCGCTCAGGACGAACTCAAACGCGCATCCGATGCCTTTACCGAGCGCGTGCAGCAGCTCTCCGCCAAGCTGCAATTGGTCGGCCGTCAGCTCGCCGATCTGGAAGCTAAGGAGCGCACCCTGGAAGACGCCCTGCGTCGCCGCCAACTGCTGCCGGCCAACCTGCCGTTCGGCACACCCTTTACCGACCCCGTGGACGACAGCCTGGACAACCTGCTGCCGCTGCTTAACGACTACCAGGACGCCTGGCAGGGTCTGCAACGCATAGATGGACAGATCGAAGCGCTCTACGCTCAGGTGCGTCTGAAAGGCGTGGCCAAGTTCGACAGCGAAGATGACGTCGAGCGCCGCCTGCACCTGCTGGTCAACGCTTACGCCCACCGTCAGGACGAAGCCCTCACCCTGGCCAAGGCGCGCCGCGCTGCGGTTACCGATATCGCCCGGACCCTGCGCAATATCCGCAGCGACTACGACAACCTGGAACACCAGCTGGCGCTGTTCAACCGCGAGATCAACAAGCGTCAGGTGTCCAACCTGGAAAGCTTCCGCATCGTTCTCGCACCGAACAAGGATGCGCTCAAGCACATCGACCAGATCATCCACAGCGCCGGCCAATACGAAGAAGGCGAAACCCTCTCGGTGTTCGACCTGCAGCAGAGCAGCGAACAGGACAGCAAGAACGAGGAAGCCAAGGACTACCTATCGCGCCTGGTGGCAGCCAACCATAACCAGCTGGGCTTGAAGGATCTGTTTGAACTGGCCTTCGAGATCACCAAGGTGCATGGCCAGCCGGTAATCCACACCGATATCGATGGCGCGGCGTCCAACGGCACCACCATGACCATCAAGGCGCTGACCAACATGTACCTGTTGCTGCACCTGATGGACCGCGACCAGGCCGGCAAGGTGCGCTTGCCTTACTACCTGGATGAAGCGGCGGACATCGATGAGAAGAACCAGCAAGCGCTGATCGAAACCAGCCTGCAGTTGGGCTTTGTGCCGATTCTCGCCTCGGTGAAACCGCAGGTTTCGGCCCATGTCGCGATCGACCTGGAAGGCGGCAGCGGGCCGAATGGCATCTATATCGATGAAGCGGATTGGAAATATATCCAGCGCCGTGACAGTGCCAAGAACAAGGCAGAAACCACAACCGCAGCAATCGAGCCAGCCTAAGGCTGGCTCACCCGCCATAAAGCACAAGGGCCGCAATTGCGGCCCTTGTCGGTTATTTCTCCAGCGCGATCTTCGGTGCCCAGCGTAACCACTCTTCCTTGACCTCATCGTGCAGGGCAAAGGTCTGCCCAACCTGCGCCGGGCCGCCCATTTGCGGGTTATCCGGGGAGGCAAAGGCAATACCACCCTCCAGCAAAGCCTCCAGCGACTCGGTACGCACCTTCACGCCACTGAACAGCCCAGCATCCACGCCAATCCCGCTGGCATTCCAGAAGCGGCTGCCGGTTCGCACCAAGGGCGCATAACGCGGCTCAATCAGAATATGGATCAACACGCGATCCGAGGTTGGCCCCAGCTCGAAGTCGGTGACCTTGCCCACCGGCACTTCGCGGTAACTGACCACCACACCCGGCTTGATCGACCCACGCCGCGCCGCGCTCAACACCAGACGCAAGCCTTGCTCACGCACGCTGGCCTTGGGCGGTGCCTCGGCGGCGGTAAAGTCCAGTTTCAGTGCAGCCTTCTGTGCAGCCGGCAGCACTTCGATGTACTGGCCCGTGACCAGGGTTTCCAGATTGGCGGCCCGGGTCAAACTTACCTCGGGCTTGACCACCCAGAACTGCGTCCCCACGCGGGCAATCTGCTGGGTTGCCTGAGTAACGCGCGCATGCAGAATCACGGCCTGCAAATCATCCGTCAGCTCAATGCGCTCGACCTTACCCACATCCAGCCCCTTGTAACGAATTGCCGTGCCGGGGTTAAGCCCATCGCCACGGGGGACACGGATGGTCAGTGCAACCCCCTTCTCCAGCGCCTGTTCTTGGCTGCTGTACAGGTTGAAGCGCTGCACGCGCTTGTCATTCTTGGCGGCTTTCGAATCCGGGGTTTCAAAGGCGATCCCGCCAGCCAGCAGGGTTTGCAGCGATTCGCTTTTCACCTCAACGCCGGATAGACCACCTTTGAGGGTAATGCCACTGGCATTCCAGAAGCGCGTACTGTTGTTCACCAGATGCGTGTATTCCGGCTCAATGTGCACACCGAATGCCACCTGCTTGTTGTCGCGTGAGAGCTGATAGCTTTGCACCGAACCGACCTTGAGCTGCTTGAACAACACTGGGCTGCCAATTTCCAAGGAGCCACGCACGTCACTGAACAACACCAGATGCAAACCGGGCGCCGCCAGATCAAGCGGTGGCGCCTTGGGCCTGGCCGCAAAGTCACGCGACGGCGCACCGCCTTTCTCGCCCGGGCGTATGGCGATGTAGTTGCCCTTGACCAACGCTTCGAGCCCGGTAATCCCTGCTAGGGAAATCGACGGTTTGACCACCCAGAAATCCGTACCTTCTACCAGGTAGTCTTCGGTACGGGGATCCAACATCAGTTCGACGCGCGCACCGCTGAGGTCATCGTCAATCTTGAAGGTCTTCATATGACCGACTTGGATGCCCTTGTACATCACCGGCGTACGTCCAGGCTCCAGCCCATCAAACTCATGCAGAGTCAGGTTGACGCGAATCCCTGCCTGCGCCGTATCGAAGTCTTCATACAGGCGGAATGGCAGTGACGGATCGGTCGGAGGGCTGTCCTTGCGATGCTCCGGCGTCGCAAAGGCAATGCCGCCGGCCACGATGCTGGCCAGCGATTCGGTGCGTACTTTCACACCTGATAGCCCTGCATCGATAGACACACCACTGGCGTTCCAGAAACGCGTGTGTTTGCGCACCAGGGATGCGAACTCCGGCTGAATGAATACCTTCACCTCAACCTGATTCTGATCTTCAAGCAGGGCATAGCTTTTCACCCGGCCTACCTGAATCTGCTTGTAGAACACAGGACTGTCACGGTTCAAGGAACCCAAGCGCTCGGCCTTGAGCGTCAGGTGCAGCCCAGGCGCCGTATCGGCCAAGGGCGGCGGTTCATTGAGCGCAGTGAATTTGCGCGTAGGCTCACCGTCGCCGGGGCTGGCGGCGATGTAATTACCCGAGACTAACGTTTCCAGTCCGGTAATACCTGCCAGCGAGACACTCGGCTTGACCAACCAGAAGCGGGTATTGCTGAGCAGCTGATGCTCCACACGCTTGTCCATCTCCAGCGTCGCACGTATACCGCGCCGCTCGCCGCTGTCGTCAAGCTCCATCGCAGTCAGCTTACCAATCGACATGCCCTTGTAGATCACTTCCGTTTTGCCGGCCTGCAAGCCCTCTCCCGTCTCGAAGGTCACTTGGATTTCGATACCCGCCTCGTTATAGGCACGCCAGCCGAGCCAGCCACCGATCAATAATGCAATCAGCGGCAGCACCCAAATAGCCGACCAGTTCGAAGCAGGGCGTGCTTTGGCCAACGGCAAATCATTCATGGTCGTCATCCGAATCCGTGTTGTCCCATATCAGGCGAGGGTCAAAAGTTAATGCGGCTAGCATGGTCAGCACGACCACACTGGCAAAAGCTGTAGCACCGTAGCCCGGTTCGATACTGGCCAGGCTGCCGAAATTGACCACCGCGACCAGTATCGCGATGACAAAGATGTCGAGCATCGACCAGCGGCCAATCCATTCGATAAAACGGTACATCAGAATCCGCTGCCGCGCTGACATCGGCTGATGGCGTTGCACCGAGTACAGCAATAGGGCGATGCCCACCAACTTGAATGTCGGCACCAGGATGCTCGCGATAAAGACCACCGCAGCAATCGGCAACATGCCGTAGTTCACCAACTCAATAACACCCGACATGATGGTATCGGACTGTCCTTTACCCAACGAGTTAACCGTCATGATAGGCAGCAGGTTGGCGGGGATATACAGCACCGCCGCAGTTAGCAGCAGCGCCCAGGTACGCACAAGGCTATTGGGCCTGCGTTCATACAAGCGGCCGCCACATCGCGAACAGAACTGCTTACAGCTCTCCGGCTGACGCGGGTTAAGTTGGTGGCACTCGTGACAAATCAGCAAACCGGCATCAATCGCTCGCATGCTCATCCTCCCCCGACAGGGCTTCCCAGATTTGATGCGGCGACATCGTCACCTCCAGCCAGACCTGCACCAGTAACAATGCGACAAAACACAGCAGCCCTAGACCAATACTTAACTCGGCCAGATCCACCAGCTTGACGATGGCCACCAGAATGCTCATCAAGTAGACCTCAAGCATCCCCCACTCACGCATGTGGTGATAAATACGGTAAAGCAACAAGCCATAACTGCGCCCCATATCCAGTTGAATGCTCAGCAGCACAGCCAGCTGACACAACAACTTCAGCAGCGGCACAGCCATGCTGCAAAGAAATACCACCACGGCGACGCTTTGCATCCCGCTGATATACAAGCCGAGTACGCCTGTCCACACCGTATCTTCAGTGGTTTGCCCCAAAAGATTAAGACGCATAATTGGCAAAAAATTAGCCGGCACATAAAGCAATAAAGCTGCAAGTACCAATGCCAGACTCCGTCGTATGACATGCGTGCGATGGGTGTACAACTCATAGCCACAGCGTGGACACTCAACCCGCTCACCTGCAGCCGCCTCAGGTTTGCGCAACAACAGATCGCACTCATGGCAGGCAATCAGTTGCTTGAGTTCACGCTCGGACAGTGGTTCAGAGAGTGTCGGATCGGCCATAGAAGAACCCTTGGATAAGTGCGCTTAGGCATCATAGCCACGCCCTGTTTAGTTGCCTATCAAAGGCTGAGCTGGGCGTGGTTTGTTTTTGCGGCATAAAGTAAAACCCCCGACCAGTTTCCTGATCGGGGGTTTTGGTATAGGTGCTTGACGATGACCTACTCTCACATGGGGAAACCCCACACTACCATCGGCGATGCATCGTTTCACTACTGAG
>NZ_JAAQXA010000027.1:0-34854 GCF_012985775.1 Pseudomonas sp. WS 5011 | reverse complement strand
CCGGTTGAGTGGCCGGATGGCCGTGGAATCAGTGGCCGGATGCGCGTGGAATGGGTGGCCGGATCAGCGTGGAATCGGTGGTCAGATGCTCATGGAATGGGTGGCCAGATGACCGTGGAATCCGCAAGCAACCGCTCATACTGCTGCAACTGCAACATGCAGCGCCCGAGCTTGCGCTGCACGGTGCGCTGAAGGTCAGGCACAGGATCCGAGGGCAGGGGGATGATTTCGTCCATGAAGAAAGACTCAGGTTGTACCGGTAGAGCTGTCGAGCTTGACCCGCCATTCGCCGGTTAGCAGTTTTTGCATCAAGCCGCGCTTAATGGATTTAACAGCACATTGCTTCGCTTCAAGCACCTGAAGTTTGGCGTCAACGCCATCGAGAATCTGACTAACTTTCTGCTGCTCAGCTAACGGCGGCAGAGGAATAGTGATGTTGGCCAACGCGCTCAATCCAAGCGTTTTGTTTCGACCAGCCCCACCTGGAGAGGCCAACGAAAGCGAGGTGATTCCAGCTGGTGTGATCAAGTATCTATAGATATAGGAAGTATCGGCCAGAGATTTGTCCACGTTGCATGTGATGTACCTATGCGAACCATAACGACCATCATCTTCGGGCTTTGCTACTGCTACGGCACCTTCCCATGCAAACACATTTGAAAACAGGAGGTCTCCAGCTTTGATTTCAAATAACCGCTTGTTACCAACCTCAGAGCCCAGCAGCGCTGGCTTATGGAATGTCCCTTTTCCATAAGAACGTAGTCCAAGCTCGGGGTAAGTCGCATCTGGACGGACTTCTACTGGTCGTCGAATTAGCGGGGCAATATCGCCGAGCCGCACTACATCCCATGCGGCAGGAATGTCCAGCGACAGCACAGTTTTCAATTCCGAATGAAGCACCCACTGGCCGCTGACATCTTGGGTGCCCACGCCCCGGCTGAACAGGGTTTGCATCAGGCCCTGCTTGAGTGTCTGGGTGGCTTCGATCTGACGAGCAATCACGTCGAGCTTGTCGTCCATCGAAGTGAGGATGGCTGCGATTTTTTGCTGTTCAGAAAGAGAAGGAAGTGCCAATCCGAATTCACGCAGCGTCTCTAGTCGAATCCCCTTGACTGTAGAACCTGTGCCCGCAGCCTCAATTCGCTCGGCGTTATCCTGAAACCAGTAAAAAAGAAACTCTTTCCTCAGTGATGGCTTAGGAAAAATGGCTTTCAGGTCTTGGTTGATGGCAACATCGCAGTCGAAAATAGCGACACGGCCCAGCGCCATCCTGGTTGGCGTAATCAACGTACCGGCTGGTATCAGATTGGTAGCGCTACCCTTGATGGCTTGAGGTGTTATGTAGTCTTGGGTTTTACTCAATCGAGAACCGACCAAGTCCTTGACGCTTGCCCACGGAATATTGCCCCCCCAATAATCGGCAACCTCCTTGGAAGGGGTTCCTCCGCCAACAATTGATACCACCTCGTCCCCGAGGGTTGTTGCCGTCCAATCAGTAGGCATCCAGCCGAGAGCGGTCTCACTGTACCCCGGCTTCCCCACCAAACTCATGCCTCAGCCTCCAGCAGCCCCAACTCAGCCAGATAGCCGCTCAGACGCCTGTCAATCCGCTCCTCTTCCTCAACCAATGCCGCTAGTTCCGCCAAGGTCTCGACCAGATCGACGGTCTCTTCAGTCTCGCCGTTATCTATATATCGGGCGATGTTGAGGTTGCCGTCGTTGCTGCGGATTTCGTCTAGTGTGACGACACGGCAGTAGTTCTCTACCTCGGTCTGCTGCTCGAACGCGGCCTTGTGAGAGCTAACGATACGGGCGACGTCTTCAACGCGCAGACTATTCTGCACCTTGTCATTACCAAAGTCGGCGCTCGCATCAATGATGATGACTTTGCCCTTGAGCGCCGTCGGCTTCTGCTTGTTCAGAATTAGTACGCAAGCCGGAATAGGGGTGTTGTAGAACAACGCCGGGGGTAGGCCTACGATGGCTTCAATCAGGTCTCCCGGCTGGTTGCCGCTGGCGGCGTCGGTGCCGAACAACAGCCCCTCACGAATCTTGCCTTCCTCACCACTGCGGAACAGCACTCCGTGCGGCAGGATAATCCCCATGCGTCCATCGGCCTTGAGGCTGGCCAGCATATGCTGAGCAAAAGCCAGGTCGGCATAGCTCCGTGGCGGGATGCCATAGATCAACCGACCATAAGGGTCGCTGACCTGCTTGTAGTTGGGGGCCTTGGGCTTCTTGCCACTGTCTTGCTCGTTTTCGTTGCTCAGCTCCAGCGGTGCCCACCAGGACTTGGCCGAGAACGGCGGGTTGGCAATTACCCGGTCAAAGGTCTTCAGATAATCGCCGTCAAGGTGCTTAGGCTCGACCAAAGTGTCGCCGCGCTCAATAGCAGCATGCATGTTGTGCAGGTAAAGGTTGAGCTTAGCGATAGCCCAAGTGCCCAGGTTCTTTTCCTGTCCGAACAGCAGCACATTAGGCTTGCCCATCAGGGTGCCATTGGGAAGGTGGGACACGTGGTGAGCGCTCTCAACCAGCATGCCGCCACTACCACAGGTGGGGTCATACACACTGTGGCCGGGTTGTGGGTCAATTAGCTCAACCACCAATTGCACCACGGCCTTGGGCGTATAGAACTCACCACCTTTCTTGCCGGCATCGTCAGCAAACTGCTTGATCAGATACTCGTAGGCATCGCCCAGCATGTCGGCCTTATACAGGTCGTCATTGCCCAGCTTGTACTGGTTAAAGTGACGCAGCAGGCGCTGCAATGTGGCATCCGCCAGCACACGTTTGTCACCATACTGCGTAGCAGTCAGTACATGTTGCAGCTCAGGGTTGTTGGCCTCGATGGTGGCAAAAGCCTTATCTAAGGCTTCGCCAATGTTCTCGGTGCGCGAGATCAGATCGAACCAGCGGGCACTGATAGGGAACTTGCCCCATTTGTCCTCGATCTCTTCCTGGGCATTGCTGTAGCTCAGGCTTTCGTCCTTCATCAACTTGGTGACACGCTCGTCGAACACGTCGTTGTAACGCTTGAGGAAGAGCAGGCCAAAGATGTAGTTCTTGAAGTCGGAGGAGTCGATGGAACCGCGCAGAATGTTCGCGGATTCCCAAAGCCAGGACTCCAGCGTTTCGAGTGACAGCTTGTCAGCCATGGGTAAATCAATCCCTATAAAAAGCACGACGCCCAGCACCTGGCGATTGCTGCCATGACACATGGGCACATCAGAAAAAAGTGGGCTCGATTGTACAAGTCGTCGCCATTTGGAGCCCGAAAAATCAACCTCCCATGAATGACAAAACCCCGGCAGACCTTTCGGTCAACCGGGGTTTCTTGGCAGGGCAGTGGGTCATTAACTTTGACCGAACCGCTTAACTTTGGCCGAATGGGCAATTAACTTTGCCCACCTACACAGGGTGGCAGGGTGGCAGGGTGGCAGGGTGGCTCAGCATGCAGTTCGTTTTGATGAAGCCGCAAGCCAGTCGCACTCGACTACCCATATCACCATTTTTGAAGGCTGATGGGCGACGCTGTTTTGATCGGCTTAAATTGCCGCGCTCCATTCGCTCCAAAAATCTCCCATATTTTTTCACTCTCAAAACGAGATTTTCCGGGCTGTCCCTGTAGCTTCACTACATACGTCGCTTCCTGGACACTACTAGGCTGCATCTAAAGCACTGATCCAGAATGAAAAACCCCGGCGCTAGGCCGGGGTAGTGACAGATTTTGTCATGACAATAACTCGCACAATCATGACAATTAACCTGCCCGTCGACAGCTGTTTTAGAAGTCCAGGTTGGACACAGCCAGCGCGTTGGTCTCGATAAAGTCCCGACGCGGTTCAACGGCATCGCCCATCAGGGTGTTGAAGATCTGATCGGCAGCGATCGCGTCTTCGATACGCACCTTGAGCATGCGGCGCACTTCCGGGTCCATAGTGGTTTCCCAAAGTTGGTCCGGATTCATTTCACCGAGACCCTTATAGCGCTGAATGCTGTGGCGTTTGGTGCTTTCGGCCATCAGCCAAGCCAGTGCATCTTTGAACGTGCTGACGTGCTTCTTGCGCTCGCCGCGCTGCACAAAAGCACCTTCTTCCAGCAGGCTGTTGAGCTGATCGCCCAGGGTGGTAACGGTCTTGTAGTCGTTACTGGCGAAGAAGTCGCGGTTGAAGATGATGTAGCTGGAAACCCCATGGGAAACCAGTTCCACCTGCGGCAGCCAGAGGTGACGCTCCTGATCTTCGTGCAGACTGGTTTTGTACACCAGACCGGACTTCTCCATACCCTTGAGGCGCGCATCAAGCAGGCCCAGCCATTGCTCCATGGCTGCCTTGTCCGCCAGTTGCTCGGTTTCCACGCGCGGGATGTAGACGAAGTGCTCGGTGAGCTCCAACGGGTACAGACGCGACAATCGGTTGAGGGTCTTCATCACCAGGCGGTAATCGTTGACCAGGCGCTCCAGCGCTTCACCAGACAAGCCTGGCGCGCTTTCGTTGACGTGTAGGCTGGCATCTTCCAGGGCCGACTGGGTCATGTATTCATCCATAGCCTCGTCGTCCTTGATGTACTGCTCCTGCTTGCCCTTCTTGACCTTGTACAGCGGCGGCTGAGCGATATAGATGTAGCCACGCTCAACAAGCTCCGGCAACTGACGGAAGAAGAAGGTCAGCAGTAGAGTACGAATGTGCGAACCGTCGACGTCGGCGTCGGTCATGATGATGATGTTGTGATAGCGCAGCTTGTCGATGTTGTACTCATCGCGGCCGATACCACAGCCCAGGGCGGTGATCAGGGTGCCGACTTCCTGAGAGGAAATCATCTTGTCGAAACGCGCTTTCTCGACGTTGAGGATCTTGCCCTTGAGCGGCAGGATCGCCTGGGTCTTGCGGTTACGGCCCTGCTTGGCAGAACCGCCCGCGGAGTCTCCTTCAACGATATAGAGTTCGGAAAGGGCAGGGTCTTTCTCCTGGCAGTCGGCCAGTTTGCCCGGCAGCCCGGCGATATCCAGCGCGCCTTTACGGCGGGTCATTTCACGCGCTTTACGCGCTGCTTCACGGGCGCGCGCAGCGTCGATCATCTTGCCGACTACGGCCTTGGCCTCGTTGGGGTTTTCCAACAGGAAGTCGGAGAAGTACTTGCCCATTTCCTGCTCGACCGCAGTTTTCACTTCGCTGGAAACCAGCTTGTCTTTGGTCTGCGAGCTGAACTTCGGGTCCGGTACTTTTACCGAAATAATCGCTGTCAAGCCTTCACGGGCATCGTCACCGGTGGTGGCGATCTTGTGCTTCTTGGCCAGACCTTCCTGCTCAATATAGGCATTCAGGTTACGCGTCAGCGCCGAGCGGAAGCCGGCCAGGTGAGTACCACCGTCGCGCTGGGGAATATTGTTGGTGAAGCAGAGCAGGTTCTCGTTGAAGCTGTCGTTCCACTGCAGGGCAACTTCTACACCGACACCGTCATCACGCTGCACGGTGAAGTGGAACACCTGGTTGACCGCAGTCTTGTTGTGGTTGAGGTATTCAACGAAGGCACGCAGACCGCCTTCGTACTTGAACAGCTCTTCCTTGCCGCTGCGTTCATCCTTGAGCAGGATGCCCACGCCGGAGTTGAGGAACGACAGTTCGCGCAGACGCTTAGCCAGAATGTCCCAGCTGAAATGGATATTGGCGAAGGTGTCTTCGGACGGCTTGAAGTGGATCTGCGTACCGGTGACATCGCTGTCGCCGACCGCGGCGATCG
Organism: Pseudomonas sp. WS 5011; assembly: GCF_012985775.1. NCBI lineage: Bacteria > Pseudomonadati > Pseudomonadota > Gammaproteobacteria > Pseudomonadales > Pseudomonadaceae > Pseudomonas > Pseudomonas sp. WS 5011. Next base: position 29,112 of record NZ_JAAQXA010000027.1, on the reverse strand, counting down.
GTGCCTGAGGCACGCCGTGGATATAGGTCTGCTCCCAGATCTTGCCACTACGGCGGATGGTCAGGATCAGCTCCTTGGACAGGGCGTTAACCACAGAAACGCCCACGCCGTGCAGACCACCGGAAACCTTATAGCTGTTGTCGTCGAACTTACCGCCTGCGTGCAGGACGGTCATGATCACTTCAGCAGCAGAAACGCCTTCTTCCTTGTGCATATCGACCGGAATACCACGGCCGTTATCGCGCACGCTGATCGACTCATCCGGGTGGATGGTGATGGTGATTTCGCTGCAATACCCAGCCAACGCCTCGTCAATCGAGTTGTCGACCACCTCGAACACCATGTGGTGCAGACCGCTGCCATCGTCGGTATCGCCGATGTACATGCCAGGCCGCTTGCGTACGGCATCCAGGCCCTTGAGGACCTTAATGTTATTGGAGTCGTACGTTTGGTTTTCGCTCATGCCTTCACTCCCGGTGGTCGTGGGTCTGGGTAATGCCACCATGTTCCACGTGGAACATGGCAACTGGCGTATCCGTGCGCCAGCCTTCCCTCAACAATTCATGGTCTACACAGGTGATAAACACCTGGCAGTGCAAGTCTTCCAACAATCGGCACAACGCACGACGGTGCTGTTCATCCAGTTCTGACGGCAGGTCATCCACCAGATAGATGCATTGGCCGTGCTTGGCCTGATTGACTAAATGGCCCTGCGCAATGCGCAGTGCACATACAACTAATTTCTGCTGGCCGCGCGAGAGTATCTCGGCGGCATTGTGTGCCCCTAAACGTAGCCTTAAATCGGCGCGCTGCGGACCTGCCTGGGTGTGACCCAGTTGCTGATCGCGGGTAAGGGTAGAGGCAAGCACCGTATTGAGCTCGCGCTCTTTATCCCAACCGCGGTAGTAACTGAGGGTCAAACCTTGCAGCTCAACCAGCTCATTCAGGGTGCGCTCGAAAACCGGTTTCAGGGCCTGGATATAGGCACGCCGATAACCGTCTATTTCGTCGCTAGCCAGGCACAACTCTCGGTCCCAGGCCGCCTGCGAAGCGGCGTCAAGTGTACCATGCCGCAGCCATGAGTTTCGCTGACGCAGGGCCTTCTGCAGGCGCTGCCAGGCCGGCAGAAAACGAGGTTCCACGTGGAACACTCCCCAATCGAGAAACTGCCTACGAATCTTCGGTGCGCCTTCGAGCAGACGGAAGCTATCCGGATTGATCAGTTGCAGCGGCAAGGTCTCGGCCAGTTGAGCAGCGCTGCGCGCATTCTGCCCATCGATACGAATCTGAAATTCACCCTGGCGATCCCGCGAAATACCCAGATTGCTTTGCCGACCATCAGACATCTGTACCTGACCGAAAATCGTGCAGGCGAGCTGATCGTACTGAATGACCGGAAGCAGGCGAGTGCTGCGAAAGGAGCGAGCCAGACCCAGCAAATGAATGGCTTCGAGCAGGCTGGTTTTGCCGCTGCCATTGTCGCCGGAAAGGATGTTGATACGCGGGGAGGGGGAGAGGGTCACCGGGTGCAGATTACGCACCGCGGTGACGGTAAAGCGAGTAAGGGACATTCAGCGATTACAGACGCATCGGCATAACGACATAAGAGGAGTCGTCGTTGTCAGCTTCCTGCACCAGGGCACTGCTGTTGGCATCGGAGAGAATCAGACGCACCTGGTCGGTGGTCATAACGCTCAGCACGTCGAGCAGGTAGCTGACGTTGAAACCAATTTCCAGCGAGCTGCCGCTGTAGTCCACGGCGATCTCTTCTTCCGCTTCTTCCTGTTCAGGGTTGTTGGCCTGAATTTTCAGCAAGCCAGATTCCAGTTGCAGGCGAATACCGCGGTACTTCTCGTTGGACAGAATCGCGGTACGGCTGAACGCTTCACGCAGGCCCTGACGATCAGCAACCACCAGCTTGTCACCACCACGCGGCAAAACACGCTCGTAATCCGGGAACTTGCCGTCGACCAGTTTCGAGGTGAAGGTGAACTCGCCGGTGGTAGCGCGGATATGGTGCTGACCGAGAACAATGCTGACGCTGCCATCCTGCTCAGTGAGCAGACGAGCCAGTTCGAGAATACCTTTGCGCGGCACGATGACCTGATGGCGTTCAACCTGCTCGATCGCCGCTTCCATGGAGCACATGGCCAGGCGGTGACCGTCGGTGGCAACGGCGCGGAGGATGCCGGTCTGTACTTCTAGCAGCATGCCATTGAGGTAATAACGCACGTCCTGCTGGGCCATGGCAAAGCTGGTGCGTTCGATCAGGCGACGCAGTCTGCTTTGTACCAGGCTGAAGGTCAGCGAACCTGGGCCTTCTTCGACAGTAGGGAAATCATTGGCGGGCAGGGTGGACAGACTGAAGCGGCTGCGGCCGGCTTTGACCAGCAGCTTCTGCTCGTCGATACGGATATCGATCAGGGCGTCAGCCGGCAGGCTCTTGCAGATGTCCATCAGCTTACGCGCCGGCACGGTGATCTCACCGGACTCCGCTGGCTCTTCAAGGGTGACGCGACCAACCAGCTCGACTTCCAAGTCGGTGCCAGTGAGCGACAGCTGCTGGCCTTCGACCACCAGCAGCACGTTAGAGAGAACCGGCAAGGTCTGACGGCGTTCCACGACGCCGGCGACCAGTTGCAGAGGTTTCAACAAGGCTTCGCGTTGAATGGTGAAATGCATGGTCTAGTCCCTTGCCTAGTGGAGTTGCGTATTAGGTTGTAAGCGTACGCAGCAAATTCTTATAGTCCTCGCGGATGTCCGCGTCGGATTCCTTAAGTTCAGCAATCTTACGGCATGCATGCAATACCGTTGTGTGATCGCGGCCGCCGAAGGCATCACCAATTTCCGGCAGGCTGTGGTTGGTCAGCTCTTTCGACAACGCCATGGCTACCTGACGCGGGCGCGCGACTGAACGCGAGCGACGCTTGGACAGCAGATCAGAAATCTTGATCTTGTAGTACTCGGCGACCGTGCGCTGAATATTGTCGATGCTGACCAGCTTGTCCTGCAGGGCCAACAGGTCCTTGAGCGATTCGCGGATCAGCTCGATGGTAATGTCGCGGCCCATGAAGTGCGAGTGGGCGATAACGCGCTTCAACGCGCCTTCCAGCTCACGCACGTTGGAGCGGATGCGCTGGGCAATAAAGAAGGCAGCATCATGCGGCAGGTCGACTTTGGCCTGGTCGGCCTTCTTCATCAAAATCGCCACGCGGGTTTCCAGCTCAGGCGGCTCGACGGCTACTGTCAGACCCCAGCCGAAACGTGACTTGAGACGTTCTTCCAGGCCTTCGATTTCTTTCGGGTAGCGGTCGCTGGTGAGAATCACCTGCTGGCCGCCTTCGAGTAAGGCGTTGAAGGTGTGGAAGAACTCTTCCTGGGAACGCTCTTTCTTGGCGAAGAATTGAATGTCATCGATCAGCAGTGCATCCACCGAACGGTAGAAGCGCTTGAACTCGTTGATCGCGTTCAGCTGCAAGGCCTTGACCATGTCCGCGACGAAACGCTCGGAATGCAGGTACACCACCTTGGCATTCGGGTTTTTCGCCAGCAGATGGTTACCCACCGCATGCATCAAGTGCGTCTTACCCAGGCCCACGCCGCCATAAAGGAACAGCGGGTTGTAACCGTGCTTGGGGTTGTCCGCTACCTGCCAGGCCGCTGCGCGGGCCAGCTGGTTAGATTTACCTTCGACGAAGTTATCAAAGGTAAAGGTGCGATTCAGGTAACTGGTGTGTTTCAACCCGCCTTCAACCTGCACAGAACGCTCAGTACGCGCCGGCGCCTGCTGGCTGGCCGCACCGGCCATGGGGTCGAAGCTCGCGCGCGAGGGTTCTGTCTGCGCGGTAGCGGTTGCCGCTGTGGTGAATGCAGTAGGTGCTGGCGTGTTCGGCGCAGTGGACGGGGTACTGACAGCTGCCGCACGCGGTGCAGAACTGCGTTTGCTACCTATTAATAAGGAGAGTGCCGGAACCAGACCGTTGGTCCGTTCGGTGAGTAACTCGAGCAAACGGCTGAGGTACTTCTCATTAACCCAGTCAAGGACAAAACGGTTCGGCGCATAGACGCGGAGCTCGTCGCCTTCGGCTTCGACCTGCAGTGGACGGATCCAGGTGTTGAATTGCTGAGCAGGCAGCTCATCGCGCAGAAGCTCGACGCACTGCTGCCAAAGTTCCACAGACACGGACATCCCCTAAATCGCAAGGCGCGAGGCAAAAAACAGCCGTCATTATAGCCGCCGAGGCTTGAGTTATCCACATGTAAGCTTGCTTATGCGCAAGGAAAATCAACGTGTTAATCGCGTTCTAGGCTTATGACGCAGATGGGATAAGGGCTGTGGATAACCGCCGGCAAGCTCATTGGATAAACCAGGGTAAAACCCGGTGGAAAACCCTGTTGTGGGTAAAATGGCATTCCATCCTCAGCTTGTGCGCTGCTTCCACACAGTTGCAGCACGCCTTTTCGACAGACTTACCCTTGGCTGAACGGCTCTAATCTGTTGGCCTTCAGGCACTTATGCACAGATGGGTGGCTAGCTAATAGCTACTAACATTACTAAACATCTTTAAATATTCTCTTCTTTATATTTCTTTATGCAGGAAAAGACTGGTTGGAAATTGACCTGACCCTCGGGTTTCTCTAGAATTGCCGGTCTCTTAAAACGGGGGCCATTCCGGCCCGTAGTCGACCACCCAGGTACCGCACCATGAAACGTACTTTCCAACCCAGCACTATCAAACGCGCTCGCACCCACGGTTTCCGTGCTCGTATGGCCACCAAGAACGGCCGTGCTGTCCTGTCGCGTCGCCGCGCCAAGGGCCGTAAGCGTCTCGCCGTCTAAATTTCGGTCTTGTGGTGAGTCGAGACTTCAGTCGGGAAAAGCGTCTGCTAACCCCCCGGCAATTCAAGGCAGTCTTCGACTCCCCTAGCGGCAAAGCTCCGGGCAAAAATGTCCTGCTGCTGGCGCGCAACAACGAACTTGATCACCCCCGTCTGGGATTGGTGATCGGCAAGAAGAGCGTAAAGCTCTCGGTTGAGCGCAATCGTCTTAAGCGCCAAATCCGCGAATCGTTCCGTCTCAATCAGGACAACCTGGTGGGATGGGACATCGTGGTGGTTGCGCGTAAAGGCCTTGGTGATCTGGAAAATATCGAACTTGCTCGCCAGTTTGGCAAACTCTGGAAACGCCTCGAACGCAGCAAGCCAAGCCTGGAAACCGTCGCAACACCCGGGGTGAACGACAGTCCCCATGCGTAAACTGGCTTTGCTTCCCATCCAGTTCTACCGCTACGCCATCAGCCCCTTGATGGCCAGTCACTGTCGTTTCTACCCAAGCTGTTCTTGCTACGCGCTTGAAGCCATTGAACATCATGGCGTCATGCGCGGTGGCTGGCTGACTCTGCGTCGGCTTGGCCGCTGTCACCCGTGGAATCCCGGTGGCTACGACCCGGTTCCCTGCGTGAAAACCTCCCGTTCCTCTTCGATGGCCGAATAATCATGGATATTCAACGCTCGATCCTGATCGTCGCCCTGGCAATCGTGTCCTATATGATGGTTCTCCAGTGGAACCAGGACTACGGTCAAGCTGCCCTGCCGACAGAAATTGCCGCGACCAGCAGCACTGTACCCGGCTTGCCGGATACCACTGCCGCGACCTCAACCCCAGCAGGCGGCGATGATATTCCGAGCGCCACCACTGCCGTTGAGCCCAGCACCATCAGTGCCGCACCTGCTGCTGCCAACGATGAACTGATTCGCGTAAAGACCGATGTGCTGGATCTGGCCATCGACCCGCGCGGTGGTGATGTGGTGCAACTGCGTTTGCCGCAGTACCCACGTCGTCAGGATCGTCCGGATGTACCTTTCCAGCTGTTCGACAACGGCGGTGAGCGTACCTACCTGGCGCAGAGCGGTTTGATCGGTAGCAACGCGCCGGACAAATCCAGCGGTCGTGCCCTGTGGAGCAGCGAGCAGAAGAGCTATGAGCTGGCTGACGGTCAGGATCAGCTGCAGGTTGACCTCAAACTCAGCGAAGACGGCGTCAACTACATCAAGCGCTTCACCTTCAAGCGTGGTCTGAACGCTGAATGTGCAGCCAAGGACCAGCAGCAGAAGAAACCCGGCTGCGTTGATCCTTCGTCCTATCAGGTGACTGTCAGCTACCTGATCGACAACCAGAGTGGTCAGGCCTGGAGCGGCAACATGTTTGCCCAGCTCAAGCGTGATGGCAGCGACGATCCGTCCTCCACCACCGCGACCGGCACTGCGACCTACCTCGGTGGCGCACTGTGGACTAGCGAAGAGCCGTACAAAAAAGTGTCGATGAAAGACATCGACAAACAAGCCTTCAAAGAAACCGTTCAAGGAGGCTGGGTTGCCTGGCTACAGCATTACTTCGTCACTGCCTGGATTCCAAGCAAAGACAGCACTAACCAAGTACAGACCCGTAAAGACAGCCAAGGCAACTACATTGTCGGCTTTACCGGCCCGGCCATTCAGGTTGCTGCCGGCGCTCAAGGTGAAACCAGTGCAGTTTTGTATGCCGGCCCGAAGCTACAAGGCCATCTGAAGACGCTGTCTCCAGGTCTTGAGCTGACTGTCGACTACGGCATTCTGTGGTTCTTGGCTCAGCCGATCTTCTGGCTGCTGGAAGTTATCCACAACCTGCTGGGTAACTGGGGCTGGTCGATCATCATGTTGACCGTGATCATCAAGCTGATCTTCTTCCCGTTGTCTGCTGCCAGCTACAAATCCATGGCGCGCATGCGTGCCGTGGCACCAAAACTCGCTCAGCTGAAAGAGCAGTTCGGTGACGATCGCCAGAAGATGTCTCAGGCGATGATGGAGCTGTACAAAAAAGAGAAGATCAATCCGCTGGGCGGTTGCTTGCCGATCCTGGTGCAGATGCCGGTATTCCTTGCGCTCTACTGGGTGCTGCTGGAATCCGTGGAAATGCGCCAAGCACCCTGGCTGCTGTGGATAACCGACCTGGCGATCAAGGACCCGTACTTCATCCTGCCGATCATCATGGGCGCGACCATGTTTATCCAGCAGCAGCTCAACCCAACGCCGCCGGACCCGATGCAGGCCAAGGTACTGAAAATGATGCCGATCATTTTCACCTTCTTCTTCCTCTGGTTCCCGGCTGGTCTGGTGCTGTACTGGGTGGTCAACAACGTCTTGTCCATCGCCCAGCAGTGGTACATTACCCGCAAGATCGAAGCCGCAGCCAAGGCCGCAGACGCCTAAGCAGTGATTGCTTCTAAGCTGTAACAAACGCCCCTTTTCAGGGGCGTTTTGCTATGTCGTATTCAGGAGAAGCGCATGCCCCCCGTTGTTGAAACCATTGCTGCCGTCGCCACCGCCCAGGGCCGGGGTGGCGTTGGCATCGTGCGAGTTTCCGGGCCGCTGGCCAGCACATTGGCGCAGGCGATCTGCCAACGCGAGTTGCAACCGCGTTACGCCCACTACGGGCCGTTCTTCGCCGACGCCAAGCAGGTGCTGGATGAAGGCCTGGCCCTGTACTTCCCCGGCCCCAACTCCTTTACCGGCGAAGACGTGCTGGAACTGCAGGGCCATGGCGGCCCGGTGGTGCTCGATCTGCTGCTGCGCCGCTGTGTACAACTCGGCGCACGCCTGGCGCGTCCTGGTGAATTCAGCGAGCGCGCGTTTCTCAATGACAAACTCGACTTGGCACAGGCTGAGGCGATTGCCGACCTGATCGAAGCCAGCTCCGAGCAGGCCGCTCGCAATGCCCTGCGCTCGCTGCAAGGCGAGTTCTCGCGTCGCGTGCATGGCCTGACCGAGCGGCTGATCAGCCTGCGTATCTATGTCGAAGCGGCCATCGACTTCCCCGAAGAGGAAATCGACTTTCTCGCCGATGGCCATGTACTCAGCCTGCTCGATGGCGTGCGTGCCGACCTAGCGGGGGTGCTGCGTGAGGCCGGCCAAGGGGCCCTGCTGCGCGATGGAATGACCGTGGTGATCGCCGGCCGGCCGAATGCCGGTAAATCCAGCCTGCTCAATGCCCTGGCCGGACGCGAAGCGGCCATCGTCACCGAGATCGCCGGCACCACCCGTGACGTGCTGCGCGAACATATCCACATTGATGGCATGCCGCTGCACGTGGTGGACACAGCCGGCTTGCGTGATACCGAGGATCAGGTCGAGCGCATCGGTGTCGAGCGTGCGCTGAAAGCCATTGGTGAAGCCGACCGCATTCTGTTGGTGGTAGATGCCACAGCACCGGAAGCCGACGACCCCTTTGCCCTGTGGCCAGAGTTTCTCGACCAACGCCCTGATCCGGCCAAGGTCACCCTGATTCGCAACAAGGCCGACCTGTCCGGCGAGTCGGTGGTGCTGGAAGTCTGCAATGACGGCCACGTCACCATCAGCCTGTCGGCCAAATCCACCGAGGGCCTGGACCTGCTCAGGGAACACCTCAAGGCCTGTATGGGTTATGAACAGACCTCAGAGAGCAGCTTCAGTGCGCGCAGACGTCACTTGGAAGCGCTGCGTCAGGCCTCCACACATCTGGAACACGGCCATGCTCAGCTGACCCTAGCCGGCGCTGGCGAACTGCTGGCCGAAGACCTGCGTATGGCTCAGCAGGCCCTGGGCGAAATCACCGGTGCGTTCAGTTCCGATGACCTGCTGGGGCGGATCTTTTCCAGCTTCTGTATCGGCAAATAGGCTGGGCGGCGCACGCCGTCTCACCTGCCAACGCATCGCCTAAACCGTCAGCTGCAGGATATTTCTGATGGGTTACGGCGCATCAAATCATGCCCCGCATCCGCAATGCCCTCCCTACACCTAACCCATCCTACGTCTTGAATTCCAAACTTATGCGATTCATGCAGGCCTTTGCCTGGGCGCAATAGCGATGACAAGACACTTATTTATCCACTTAAGCCCTGTGGAAAACCGAGCCTAAGCCCTGCCTATAACCCGGTGATAAAAATGAGGATAACCACCCCTGTGGATAACCATACATTTAATCCACAGCTTGCGTACGGCAACTGAACAGGCAGATGGCAGGATTAGCACAGACTTTTTAAACGCTGTAAGCATTGAATCCATTGATCTGTAGCGATCTATCCACAGAAAAGCCGTTGCTAAGTAATAAACATATAAACAAGGCTTTATAAAAATTCTCTCTTTTATTCTTTATTAACCGACAAGGCCGAACAGCGCTCAAGCGAGCTGGCTATTTTTTGTGCAAAAGGCTTCTTTCACACCGGCTAAATCCCTATACTTGCCGCCTTTCCCGCTTTTCAACCCAAAAAGCCCCCCATTTCTCAACAGGCACGAGGTGCGTGGTGGATTTCCCTTCCCGTTTTCAGGTGATCGTCATCGGCGGCGGTCATGCCGGTACCGAAGCTGCGTTGGCAGCTGCACGCATGGGGGTAAAAACCCTGCTGCTGACCCATAACGTGGAAACACTCGGGCAGATGAGCTGCAACCCGGCGATTGGCGGGATCGGCAAGAGCCACCTGGTCAAGGAAATCGACGCCCTCGGCGGCGCCATGGCTGAAGCCACCGACAAAGGTGGTATCCAGTTCCGTGTACTGAACAGCCGCAAGGGGCCAGCGGTACGCGCCACTCGCGCCCAGGCTGATCGCGTGCTGTACAAAGCCGCGATTCGCGAAACTCTGGAAAACCAGGCCAACCTGTGGATATTTCAGCAGGCAGCCGATGACCTGATCGTCGAAAACGACGAAGTCAAAGGCGTGGTCACCCAGATGGGTCTGCGTTTCCTCGCGGATTCCGTGGTGTTGACCACTGGCACCTTCCTCGGTGGACTTATCCACATAGGCCTGCAGAATTACTCTGGCGGTCGCGCGGGTGATCCACCCTCGATTGCCCTGGCTCAACGTTTGCGTGAATTGCCGCTGCGCGTCGGTCGCCTGAAAACCGGCACGCCGCCACGTATCGACGGCCGTTCGGTGGACTTCTCGGTAATGACCGAGCAGCCAGGTGATACACCAACCCCGCTGATGTCCTTCCTCGGTCGTGCCGAGCAGCAACCGCGTCAGGTCAGCTGCTGGATCACCCACACCAACGCGCGTACCCACGAAATCATCGCGGCCAACCTTGATCGCTCGCCGATGTACTCCGGGGTAATCGAAGGTGTCGGCCCGCGCTATTGCCCGTCGATCGAAGACAAGATCCACCGCTTCGCCGACAAGGACAGCCATCAGGTATTTATCGAGCCAGAAGGCCTGAATACCCATGAGCTGTATCCCAACGGCATCTCCACCTCGCTGCCGTTCGATGTGCAATTGCAGATCGTGCGCAGCATTCGTGGCATGGAGAACGCGCATATCGTCCGTCCCGGTTACGCCATCGAGTACGACTACTTCGACCCGCGCGATCTCAAGTACAGCCTGGAAACCAAGGTGATTGCGGGGCTGTTCTTCGCCGGGCAGATCAACGGCACCACCGGTTACGAAGAAGCCGGTGCGCAAGGTTTGCTCGCTGGTTGCAACGCCGCATTGCGCGCCCAGGGTAAGGACAGCTGGTGTCCGCGTCGCGACGAGGCCTACATCGGGGTACTGGTCGACGACCTGATTACCCTGGGTACCCAGGAGCCGTACCGCATGTTCACTTCGCGCGCCGAATACCGGCTGATCCTCCGTGAAGACAACGCCGACCTGCGCCTGACCGAGAAAGGCCGCGAGCTGGGTCTGGTCGATGATGTGCGCTGGGCCGCGTTCGAAACCAAGCGCGAAGCCATCGTGCAGGAAGAACAGCGCCTGAAAAGCACCTGGGTACGCCCGGGTACGCCTCAAGGCGATGCGATTGCCGCCCACTTCGGCACGCCGCTGACCCACGAATACAACCTGCTTAACCTGCTGGCCCGCCCAGAAATCGATTACGCCGGGCTGGTCACCATCACCGGTGGTGGGGCGCAGGACCCACAAGTGGCCGAACAGGTCGAAATCAAGACCAAGTACGCCGGCTATATCGACCGTCAGCAGGACGAAATCGCCCGCCTGCGCGCCAGTGAAGACACCAAGCTACCGCTTGATATCGACTACGCAGGCATTTCCGGCTTGTCCAAGGAAATCCAGCACAAACTTGGTAACAGCCGCCCGGAAACCCTCGGCCAGGCCTCGCGGATTCCCGGCGTTACCCCGGCAGCGATTTCCCTGCTGCTGATCCACCTGAAAAAGCGTACTGCCGGTCAGCAGTTGGAGCACAGCGCCTGATGTCGTTGGTTACCGCACGTCATGCCGAAGAACTGAGCCAGGGCGCTCTGGAGCTGGGTGTCGAACTCAGCGTGCAGCAGCACGAACAGTTGCTGGCCTACCTGGCCCTGCTGATCAAGTGGAACAAGGCCTACAACCTCACCGCAGTGCGCGACCCAAATGAAATGGTGTCGCGCCATCTGCTCGACAGTCTCTCGGTGGTGCCTTTCGTCAACGAGGCTGGGAATAATTGGCTGGACGTTGGCAGTGGCGGCGGCATGCCGGGCATTCCCCTGGCTATCCTGTTTCCTGAGCGGCAGTTCACCTTGCTCGATTCCAACGGCAAGAAGACCCGCTTCCTGACTCAGGTGAAGCTGGAGTTGAAACTGGCCAACCTGCAAGTTATCCACAGCCGCGTCGAAGAGTTCACCCCGGCTGTGCCGTTCAGCGGTATCTGCTCGCGGGCGTTCAGTTCGCTGGAAGATTTCAGCAACTGGACTCGCCATCTGGGCGATGGTCAGACCCAGTGGCTGGCGATGAAAGGCGTGCACCCGGATGACGAGCTGCAGGCCCTGCCAGCGGACTTTCGTCTCACCGCTACCCATGTACTCAAGGTTCCCGGTTGCCAAGGTCAGCGCCATCTGTTGATACTGCGTCGCTCGGTTTAGGGGGAACGCAGCATGGCTAAGGTATTCGCAATCGCTAACCAGAAAGGCGGCGTGGGCAAAACCACCACCTGCATCAATCTGGCTGCTTCGCTGGTGGCGACCAAGCGCCGCGTGCTGTTGATCGACCTCGACCCCCAGGGCAACGCGACCATGGGCAGCGGTGTGGATAAACACGGCCTGGAGCATTCGATCTACGACGTGCTGATAGGTGAATGCAACCTGGTCGATGCCATGCAGTTCTCCGAGCACGGAGGCTACCAGTTGCTGCCGGCCAACCGCGACCTGACCGCCGCCGAAGTCTCGCTGCTGGAAATGAAAATGAAGGAAAGCCGCCTGCGTTATGCGTTGGCGCCAATCCGCGAGAATTACGATTACATTCTCATCGACTGCCCACCGGCGCTGTCGATGCTGACGATCAACGCCCTGGTGGCCGCCGATGGGGTGATCATCCCCATGCAGTGCGAGTACTACGCGCTTGAGGGCTTGAGCGACCTGGTCAACAGCATTCAGCGCATCGCCGAGATCCTCAATCCCAAGCTGAAGATCGAAGGCCTGCTGCGCACCATGTACGACCCGCGCATCAGCCTGACCAACGATGTGTCGGCGCAGCTCAAGCAGCACTTCCCTGACCAGCTCTATGACGTGGTCATCCCGCGCAACGTGCGTCTGGCTGAGGCGCCGAGCTTCGGCATGCCGGCGCTGGTGTATGACAAGCAATCCCGTGGCGCCATTGCCTACCTGGCGCTGGCCGGCGAATTGGTACGCCGCCAGCGCGCAAGTGCCCACACCGCAACCGCATAAGGAAATACCCATGGCTGTGAAAAAACGAGGACTCGGACGCGGTCTGGATGCCCTGCTGGGCGGCACCAGTGTCAGCGCCTTGCAGGAAGAGGCCGCGCAGGTCGACAGCCGTGAACTGCAATACGTACCCCTGGACCTAATACAGCGCGGTAAATACCAGCCGCGCCGTGACATGGACGCCACCGCTCTGGAAGAACTGGCGCAGTCGATCAAGGCCCACGGCGTGATGCAGCCGATTGTGGTGCGGCCGATTGGCGAAGGACGTTTCGAGATCGTTGCCGGCGAACGCCGCTGGCGTGCCAGTCAGCAAGCCGGCTTGGACAAGATCCCGGCCATGGTTCGCGAATTGCCGGACGAAGCGGCCATTGCCATGGCCCTGATTGAGAACATCCAGCGCGAAGACCTCAACCCCATCGAAGAAGCCATGGCGCTGCAGCGTCTGCAGCAAGAGTTCCAGCTGACTCAACAGCAGGTCGCCGATGCTGTGGGCAAATCTCGGGTCACCATCAGCAACCTGCTGCGCCTGATTGCCCTGCCGGAAGAGATCAAGACGCTGTTGTCCCACGGTGATTTGGAAATGGGCCATGCCCGTGCGTTGCTCGGTCTACCCGCTGAACAGCAGACTGAAGGTGCGCGACATGTTGTCGCACGCGGCCTCACTGTGCGCCAAACCGAAGCACTGGTGCGCCAGTGGTTGAACAGCAAAGAGAAGCCAGCAGCAGTGGCTAAAGTTGATCCGGACATCACCCGTCTGGAACAGCGCCTGGCTGAGCGCCTGGGCTCGCCGGTGCAGATCAAGCACGGGCAGAAAGGCAAAGGGCAGCTGGTGATCAGCTACAGCTCGCTGGACGAACTGCAGGGCGTACTCGCCCACATTCGCTGAAACAATTGAGCGTGTAGCGACTAGTCGGAAATCACTACCCGACAGTTGAATGGGGGGGGAAGCACCCCTATACTCTGCGCGCATTTCGTCGGCACAAAGTATGCCAAGTTATTGATTTCAGGTGCCGACGCCCGAGTTCAGCTTTCAGGAAAACAAGATGGACGTTCGCACGCCGAATCGCCTGCCCTTCCATCGTTTAGCTGTTTTCCCGGTACTGCTGGTGCAACTGCTGGTACTGCTGTTGCTGGCCCTGGTGTTGTGGCAGTGGCAAGGCTCAGTAGCAGGCTACTCCGGGTTGTGTGGTGGCCTGATTGCTTGGCTGCCGAATCTGTACTTTGCCCACAAGGCGTTCCGTTTTAGTGGAGCGCGGGCTGCTCAAGCCATCGTCCGGTCTTTTTATGCCGGTGAGGCGGGCAAACTGGTTTTAACGGCAGTGCTGTTTGCACTGACCTTTGCAGGTGTGAAACCTCTGGAACCGCTGGCAGTATTTGGCGTGTTCGTCCTGACCCAGTTGGTCAATTGGTTTTCGCCCCTGCTGATGAAAACAAGACTTTTAAGACCTTAGCGCTCGAGGGATATATGGCAGCAGCAGAAACCGCTTCGGGTTATATCCAGCACCACTTGACCAACCTGACCTACGGTCAGCACCCGGTCAACGGCTGGAGTTTCGCCCACAACGCAAAAGAAGCTCAGGAAATGGGCTTCTGGGCATTTCATGTCGACACCCTGGCGGTGTCTGTCGTGTTGGGCCTGTTTTTCATCCTGCTGTTCCGTGCCGCTGCTAAACGCGCCACTTCCGGGCAACCAGGCAAGCTGCAGAACTTCGTTGAAGTCCTGGTCGAGTTTGTTGACGGCAGCGTCAAGGACACCTTCCACGGCCGCAACGCGCTGATCGCACCGCTGGGCCTGACCATCTTCGTCTGGGTCTTCCTGATGAACTTCATGGACCTGATCCCGGTAGATTGGTTGCCTATGCTGGCGGCAAAAATTTCCGGCGACCCGCACCTGTACTTCCGCGTCGTGCCGACCACTGATCCAAACGCTACCCTGGGCCTGGCCCTGTCGGTATTTGCTCTGATTCTGTACTACAGCATCAAGGTCAAAGGTATTGGTGGTTTCATCGGCGAGCTGACCCTGCACCCGTTCGGTAGCAAGAACGTTTTCGTTCAAGCCCTGCTGATTCCGGTCAACTTCCTGCTTGAATTCGTGACCCTGATCGCTAAGCCGATTTCCCTGGCACTGCGTCTGTTCGGCAACCTGTATGCCGGCGAGTTGATCTTTATCCTCATCGCGATCATGTTTGGCGGCGGTTTGCTGCTGGGCGCGCTGGGTATTGCCCTGCAGTGGGCGTGGGCTGTGTTCCACATCCTGATCATCGTGCTGCAGGCGTTCATCTTCATGATGCTGACCATCGTCTACCTGTCGATGGCGCACGAAGACAACCACTAAGAGCGCTCAGGCGCTCGCAGTGGACGCCCGCAAGGGCAACTAGAAGTACCGATTTTGCTTTACCGCTTTACCTTAGAAAACCTTAACCAATACGACATAAAAAGTCGGGAGGAAAGATGGAAACTGTAGTTGGTCTGACCGCTATCGCTGTAGCACTGCTGATTGGCCTGGGTGCCCTGGGTACCGCCATTGGTTTCGGCCTGCTGGGCGGCAAGTTCCTGGAAGGCGCTGCGCGTCAGCCAGAAATGGTTCCGATGCTGCAAGTGAAAATGTTCATCGTCGCCGGTCTGCTCGACGCCGTGACCATGATCGGTGTTGGTATCGCACTGTTCTTCACCTTCGCGAACCCTTTCGTTGGTCAAATCGCAGGCTAATTCACTCGTTTTCGAGTGAATTGGTTTGATGGACAACGAACGAGCGAGGTGTTGGCGTGAACATTAATGCAACCCTGATTGGCCAGTCCGTTGCCTTCTTCATCTTCGTGCTGTTCTGCATGAAGTACGTGTGGCCTCCGGTCATTACGGCTTTGCAAGAACGTCAGAAGAAGATCGCAGACGGCCTGGACGCTGCTAGCCGTGCGGCTCGTGACCTGGAGTTGGCCCAAGAGAAAGTGGGTCAGCAACTGCGCGAAGCCAAAGGCCAAGCAGCCGAGATCATTGAGCAAGCCAAGAAACGCGGTACCCAGATCGTCGACGAAGCCCGTGAACAGGCCCGCGTCGAAGCTGACCGTGTGAAGGCCCAGGCTCTGGCCGAGATCGAGCAGGAACTGAATGGTGTCAAAGACGCGCTGCGTGCCCAACTGGGTAGCCTGGCCGTTAGTGGTGCCGAGAAGATCCTGGGCGCATCTATCGACCAAAACGCGCATGCGGAGCTGGTTTCCAAACTGGCAGCCGAAATTTAAGCGAGGGGCGCGATCATGGCAGAACTGACCACGCTGGCCCGACCTTACGCTAAGGCTGCTTTTGAGCACGCCCAGGCCCACCAGCAGCTGGCCAATTGGTCAGTCATGCTCGGCCTGGCTGCAGCGGTGTCGCAAGACGACACCATGCAACGCGTGCTTAAGACTCCGCGTTTGACGAGTACAGACAAGGCCACCACGTTTATTGACGTGTGTGGTGACAAGTTCGACGCCCAGGTACGCAATTTCATTCACATCGTCGCTGAAAACGATCGCCTGGCTTTATTGCCACAGATCGTTGAACTGTTCGAGCTGTACAAAGCCGAGCAGGAAAAGTCGATCGACGTGGACGTTACCAGTGCCTTCGCATTGAGCGATGAACAGCAAGACAAACTCGCCAAGGTTCTCAGTGCACGGCTCGGTCGAGAAGTGCGTCTGCACGCCGCGGAGGATGCCACCCTTATCGGTGGTGTCGTGATCCGCGCCGGCGACCTGGTTATCGATGGCTCAGTTCGCGGCAAAATCGCGAAGCTGGCCGAAGCATTGAAATCTTGAGTTTGAAGGGGCAGCAGAGCTATGCAGCAACTCAATCCTTCCGAAATAAGTGAAATCATCAAGGGGCGTATCGAGAATCTCGATGTCGCCTCTCAAGCCCGTAACGAAGGCACTGTCGTCAGCGTATCTGACGGTATCGTGCGTATTCACGGTCTCGCCGATGTAATGTACGGCGAAATGATCGAGTTCCCGGGCGGCGTCTACGGTATGGCACTGAACCTGGAGCAAGACTCCGTCGGTGCTGTTGTGCTGGGTGCTTACACCAGCCTTGCCGAAGGCATGAGCGCCAAGTGCACCGGCCGTATCCTCGAAGTTCCGGTTGGTCCGGAACTGCTGGGTCGCGTTGTCGACGCACTGGGTAACCCAATTGACGGCAAAGGCCCGCTGAACAACGTCGCTACCGACGCTGTTGAAAAGGTTGCGCCGGGCGTGATCTGGCGTAAGTCGGTCGACCAGCCGGTGCAAACCGGTTACAAGTCGGTCGATGCCATGATCCCGGTTGGCCGTGGCCAGCGTGAGCTGATCATCGGTGACCGTCAGATCGGTAAAACCGCTCTGGCCATCGACGCCATCATCAACCAGAAGAACAGCGGCATTAAGTGCGTCTACGTAGCCATTGGTCAGAAGCAATCGACCATCGCCAACGTGGTACGCAAGCTGGAAGAAAACGGCGCGTTGGCTAACACTATCGTTGTCGCAGCTTCCGCTTCCGAATCCGCTGCTCTGCAGTTCATTGCACCGTACGCCGGTTGCACCATGGGCGAATACTTCCGCGACCGCGGTGAAGACGCGCTGATCGTTTATGACGATCTGTCCAAGCAAGCAGTGGCTTACCGCCAGATTTCCCTGCTGCTGCGCCGTCCGCCAGGCCGTGAAGCCTACCCAGGCGACGTGTTCTATCTCCACAGCCGTCTGCTGGAGCGCGCTTCCCGCGTTTCCGAAGAGTATGTTGAGAAGTTCACCAATGGTGCTGTGACTGGCAAAACTGGTTCCCTGACCGCTCTGCCGATCATCGAAACCCAGGCTGGCGACGTTTCCGCGTTCGTTCCGACCAACGTGATCTCGATCACCGACGGTCAGATCTTCCTGGAATCGGCCATGTTCAACTCGGGTATCCGTCCTGCGGTCAACGCCGGTATTTCGGTATCTCGCGTGGGTGGTGCTGCACAGACCAAGATCATCAAGAAGCTTTCCGGTGGTATCCGTACCGCTCTGGCTCAGTACCGTGAACTGGCAGCATTCGCCCAGTTCGCTTCTGACCTGGACGAAGCCACTCGTAAGCAACTTGAGCACGGTCAGCGCGTTACAGAACTGATGAAGCAGAAGCAATATGCGCCAATGTCGATCGCTGACATGTCGCTGTCGCTGTATGCCGCCGAGCGTGGTTTCCTGGTCGATATCGAAGTCGCCAAGATTGGTGCATTCGAGCAGGCCCTGATTGCTTACTTCAACCGGGATCACGCCGCACTGCTGGCGAAGATCAACGAGAAGGGTGACTTTAATGACGAAATCGACGCTGGCCTGAAAGCCGGTATCGAGAAGTTCAAGGCCACCCAAACCTGGTAAGCCGCAGCGGGGGCCGTGAGGTCCCCGCTTGCTAACCCGATAGGTGTCAAATGGCAGGCGCAAAAGAGATTCGCAGCAAGATTGCGAGCATCAAAAGCACGCAGAAGATCACCAGCGCCATGGAAAAGGTGGCGGTCAGCAAAATGCGCAGAGCACAAATGCGCATGGCTGCTAGCCGTCCCTACGCGGAGCGTATCCGCCAGGTGATTGGTCATCTGGCCAACGCCAACCCGGAATACCGTCACCCGTTTATGATCGAGCGCGAAGTTAAGCGCGTTGGTTATATCGTGGTGAGCTCGGACCGTGGTCTGTGTGGTGGTCTGAACACCAACCTGTTCAAGGCTCTGGTCAAAGACATGGCGAGCAATCGCGAGCAAGGCGTGGAGATTGATCTCTGCGTAGTTGGCAGCAAAGGTGCGGCGTTCTTCCGCAACTTTGGTGGCAACATCGTTGCTGCGATCAGCCACCTGGGCGAAGAACCGTCGATCAATGATCTGATTGGTAGCGTCAAGGTAATGCTCGATGCCTACCTTGATGGTCGCATCGATCGTTTGTCCGTGGTCTCGAACAAGTTCATCAATACCATGACGCAAAAGCCGACAGTGGAGCAGTTGATTCCGCTGGTGGCCGATCCGGATAAAGAACTCAAGCACCACTGGGATTACCTGTACGAACCCGACGCCAAAGAGCTGCTCGACGGCTTGATGGTGCGTTACGTGGAGTCGCAGGTTTACCAGGCAGTGGTTGAGAACAACGCGGCTGAACAAGCGGCCCGGATGATCGCGATGAAGAACGCCACCGACAACGCTGGCGATATCATCAAAGACCTGCAGTTGGTTTACAACAAGGCTCGTCAGGCAGCGATCACCCAGGAAATTTCGGAAATCGTCGGCGGCGCTGCCGCGGTTTAAGCACGGTTCAAATATTCAGAGGAACCAAAGATGAGTAGCGGACGTATCGTTCAAATCATCGGCGCCGTTATCGACGTGGAATTCCCGCGTGATCAAGTGCCGAGTGTTTATGAAGCGCTGAAAGTAGTCGGCGCCGAAACCACCCTGGAAGTTCAGCAGCAGCTGGGCGACGGCGTGGTACGTACCATTGCGATGGGTTCGACCGAAGGCCTCAAGCGTGGCCTGAGCGTCGGCAGCACTGGCGCAGGTATCCAGGTACCGGTTGGGGTGAAAACCCTCGGCCGTATCATGGACGTGCTGGGCAACCCAATCGACGAAGCTGGCCCGATTGGAGAAGAAGAGCGTTGGGGCATTCACCGTGCCGCGCCTTCCTATGCCGAACAAGCTGGCTCCAACGAGCTGCTGGAAACCGGCATCAAGGTTATCGACCTGGTTTGCCCGTTTGCCAAGGGCGGTAAAGTTGGTCTGTTCGGTGGTGCCGGTGTAGGCAAAACCGTAAACATGATGGAACTGATCCGTAACATCGCCATCGAGCACAGCGGTTATTCCGTGTTCGCCGGTGTGGGTGAGCGTACTCGTGAGGGTAACGACTTCTACCACGAGATGAAGGACTCCAACGTTCTCGACAAGGTAGCCCTGGTTTACGGTCAGATGAACGAGCCACCAGGCAACCGTCTGCGCGTAGCACTGACCGGCCTGACCATGGCCGAGAAGTTCCGTGACGAAGGCCGTGATGTTCTGTTCTTCGTGGACAACATCTACCGTTACACCCTGGCCGGTACCGAAGTATCCGCACTGTTGGGCCGTATGCCTTCCGCGGTGGGTTACCAGCCGACCCTGGCCGAAGAAATGGGCGTTCTGCAAGAGCGTATTACTTCGACCAAGACCGGTTCGATCACCTCGATCCAGGCCGTATACGTACCTGCGGACGACCTGACAGACCCAAGCCCGGCGACCACCTTCGCCCACTTGGATGCCACCGTTGTACTGTCCCGTGACATCGCTTCCCTGGGTATCTACCCAGCGGTCGATCCACTCGACTCGACGTCGCGCCAGCTGGACCCGATGGTTATCGGCCAGGAGCACTACGACACCGCTCGCGGCGTGCAGTACGTACTGCAGCGCTACAAAGAGCTGAAGGACATCATCGCGATTCTGGGTATGGACGAACTGTCCGAAGCAGACAAGCAGCTGGTATCCCGTGCTCGTAAGATCCAGCGCTTCCTGTCCCAGCCGTTCTTCGTGGCCGAAGTCTTCACCGGTTCGCCAGGCAAGTACGTTTCCCTGAAGGACACCATTGCCGGCTTCAGCGGCATTCTGAAAGGTGACTACGATCACCTGCCAGAGCAGGCGTTCTACATGGTTGGCAGCATCGAAGAAGCTGTTGAGAAAGCGAAGAAACTGTAATCACCCGTGCGCCCGGCAACGGGCGCTTACGGTCTGTTTATTCACGCAGTAGTGGTTAAACAGATCGATACGTGAGGTTAGACATGGCTATGACAGTCCATTGCGACATCGTCAGCGCAGAAGGCGAGATCTTCTCCGGTCTGGTCGAGATGGTGATTGCGCACGGTAACCTGGGTGATATCGGTATCGCTCCAGGCCACGCGCCGCTGATCACCGACCTCAAACCGGGTCCGATTCGTCTGGTCAAGCTGGGTGGCGAAACCGAGGTGTTCTACATCTCCGGTGGCTTCCTCGAAGTTCAGCCGAGTGTGGTGAAAGTTCTCGCCGATACCGTGCAGCGTGCTGCCGATATCGATGAAGCTGCTGCTCAGGAAGCCCTCCGGGCTGCCGAGAATGCCTTGAATGAGAAGGGCGCGGAGTTCGATTACGGTTCCGCAGCCGCTCACCTGGCTGAGGTCGCGGCTCAGCTGCGTACCGTTCAGCAGTTGCGCAAGAAGTTCGGCGGTTAATTCCGACGCTTCATCGCAAACGAGTAAAAGGGTAGCCTTGGCTACCCTTTTTCTTTGCCTGCTGTTTTTACCTTTTCAGTTGGCCGGGCTAGGGATTTAGCCCGCCTTCGTCTGCCTGGAATCCGCTCTTATGTCGCTCGATATCGTTATCCTCGCCGCCGGCCAAGGCACCCGCATGCGTTCCGCCTTGCCGAAAGTCCTGCACCCGGTTGCTGGCAAAGCCATGCTTGGCCATGTGATCGACACCGCCCGCCTGCTGAAACCGCAAGGCATTCATGTGGTGATCGGCCATGGCGCGGAATTGGTGCGCGAGCGACTGGCGGCGGATGATCTGAATTTCGTGCTGCAGAGCGAACAACTGGGCACCGGCCATGCCGTGGCTCAAGCGCTGCCGGCGTTGAGCGCCGAGCGTGTGCTGATTCTCTACGGTGATGTGCCGCTGATCGAAGTGGAAACCCTGCAGCGTCTGTTACAGCAGGTCAGCGAACAGCAACTTGGCTTGCTCACGGTCAATCTGAACGACCCAGCGGGCTACGGCCGCATCGTGCGTGATGAGCAGGGTGTGGTGAAGGCCATCGTCGAGCACAAGGACGCCAGCGCCGAGCAGCGCCTGATCCGTGAAGGCAACACCGGTATTCTCGCCGTCCCGGGGAAAAAACTGGGCGACTGGCTCGGTCGTCTGTCCAACAGCAACGCCCAGGGTGAGTACTACTTGACTGACGTAATCGCCATGGCCGTAACCGATGGCCTGGTGGTCGCCACCGAACAGGCTGCTGATGAGATGGAAGTGTTGGGAGCCAACGATCGCATCCAACTTTCGCAGCTGGAGCGCCACTATCAGTTCCGCGCCGCGCGCCGCTTGATGGTGCAGGGCGTGACCCTGATCGACCCGGCGCGTTTCGACCTGCGCGGTGAAGCCACGGTAGGTCGTGATGTGTCGATCGATATCAACGTAATCCTCGAAGGCCAGGTGGTGATCGAAGATGGCGTGCAGATCGGCCCTAACTGCGTGATCAAAAACTCGATCCTGCGCAAAGGCGCCATCGTCAAAGCCAACAGCCATCTGGAAGGTGCCGAAGTGGGTGAGGGTGCCGATTGCGGTCCATTCGCCCGCCTGCGTCCGGGTTCGGTGCTGGGCGCCAAAGCCCATGTGGGTAACTTCGTCGAGCTGAAGAACGCCAAGCTGGGGGAAGGCGCCAAGGCCGGCCATTTGAGCTACCTGGGCGACGCCGAAATCGGCGCGCGGACCAATATCGGCGCCGGCACCATCACCTGCAATTACGACGGCGCCAACAAGTTCAAGACCGTAATGGGTGAGGACGTGTTTATCGGCTCCAACAGCGCCCTGGTCGCCCCGGTGACGCTGGGTGATCGCGCCACCACCGGTGCCGGCTCGGTGATTACTGGTGATGTGCCGGATAACACCCTGGCCGTTGGGCGCGCGAAGCAGCGCAATATCGAAGGCTGGAAGCGCCCGGTGAAAATCACCAAGTAGGCTGCTTTGGCTGCTGTGTGAGCAGCAACACAAAAGGTGGCTCTGCCGCCTTTTGTCGTTTTCAGGCTTGACGAAAAAGCTTCATTAGGTTTTGATTCGCGCCAATATCTTTCGAATCGAAACTTAGCATGTCGAAACGCAACACTCCGCAGCGTCGCCACACCATTCTTGCCCTGCTCGCCGAGCAAGGTGAGGTGAGTGTGGACGAGTTGTCGAAAGCGTTCGCCACCTCGGAAGTGACCATTCGCAAAGACCTCGCCGCCCTCGAAAAGAGCGGCCTGCTGCTGCGTCGTTACGGCGGTGCAGTACCCATGCCGCAAGAGCTGATCAGCGATATCCAGCCGATCTCCCAGTACAAGCAGGCCATCGCCCGTGCGGGCGTGGCGCGCATTCGTGAACATGCGCGGATCATTATCGACAGCGGCACCACCACCGCGGCAATGATCCCGCAGCTTGGGCACAAGCCCGGTCTGGTGGTGATGACCAACTCGCTCAACGTGGCCCGCGCCATCAGCGAGCTGGAGCACGAGCCGGTGTTATTGATGACCGGTGGTACCTGGGACCCGCATTCCGAGTCGTTCCAGGGCCAGGTCGCGGAGCAGGTGCTGCGCTCTTACGATTTCGACCAGTTGTTTATTGGCGCCGATGGCATCGACCTGAACCGTGGCACCACCACTTTCAATGAATTGCTCGGGCTAAGCCGAGTGATGGCGGATGTGGCGCGTGAAGTGGTGGTGATGGTCGAGAGCGACAAGATCGGCCGCAAGATTCCCAACCTGGAGCTGCCCTGGAGCGGTATCCATACCCTAATCACCGACGAACGCCTCAGCCCTGAGGCGCGTGAACAATTGACCGAGCGCGGCATCAAGCTGATCTGCGCGGCTGTTGAAGCTTAAGGAGAAGATTATGTGTGGCATCGTAGGCGCAGTCGCCGAACGCAATATCACCGCTGTGCTGGTTGAAGGCCTCAAGCGCCTGGAATACCGCGGCTACGACAGCGCCGGCGTGGCGCTGCTGACGGATAAAGGCGACCTCGACCGTCGCCGCCGTGTGGGCAAGGTCAGCGAATTGGAAAGCGCGCTAAGTGCCGAGCCGTTGGCCGGTCGCCTGGGTATCGCCCACACCCGTTGGGCCACCCATGGCGCACCGAGCGAGCGCAATGCCCACCCACACTTCTCTGGCCATGATCTGGCAGTGGTTCACAACGGCATCATCGAGAATCACGAAGAACTGCGTGCCCAGCTCAAGGGCATGGGCTACGTGTTCAGCTCCGATACCGACACCGAAGTGATTGTGCACCTGCTCGACCACAAGCTGAAAACTCAGCCGGATCTGACCGTGGCACTGAAAGAGGCGGTCAAGGAATTGCACGGTGCCTACGGTCTGGCGGTGATCAGCGCTAAGCAGCCGGATCGTCTGCTCGCCGCCCGCAGCGGCAGCCCGCTGGTGATCGGCCTGGGCCTGGGTGAGAACTTCCTCGCCTCCGACCAGCTGGCTCTGCGTCAGGTCACCGACCGCTTTATGTACTTGGAAGAAGGCGATATCGCCGAAATCCAGCGCGATAGCGTGCAGATCTGGGATGTATCCGGCCAGCCGGTGGTGCGCGAGAGCGTGCAATACCACGAAGGTGCGGAAGCCGCCGACAAAGGCGAGTACCGCCACTTTATGCTCAAGGAAATCCACGAGCAGCCCAAAGTCGTGCAACGCACCCTGGAAGGCCGTCTGGGTTCTGATCACGTGCTGGTTCAGGCTTTCGGTCCGCAAGCTGCTGAGCTGTTCGCCAAGGTGCGCAACGTGCAGATCGTTGCCTGCGGCACCAGTTATCACGCCGGTATGGTCGCCCGTTACTGGCTGGAAGGCCTGGCTGGGATTCCTTGCCAGATCGAAGTGGCCAGCGAGTTCCGCTACCGCAAGGTGGTGGTGCAGCCGGACACCCTGTTTGTCAGCATCTCCCAGTCCGGCGAAACCGCCGACACCCTGGCCGCCCTGCGCAATGCCAAGGAGCATGCGCCTGGGCAGGGCGGTTACCTGGCCAGCCTGGCGATTTGCAACGTTGGCATCAGCTCGCTGGTGCGTGAATCCGACCTGACCCTGCTAACCCAGGCCGGCCCGGAAATCGGTGTAGCCTCAACCAAAGCCTTCACCACCCAGCTGGTCGCGCTGATGCTGCTGACTCTTTCCCTTGGCCAGGTGCGTGGCACCCTGGATAAGGCTCTGGAAGCCGAGCTGGTGGACGAACTGCGCCGCCTCCCAACCCGCCTGGGCGAAGCCCTGGCCATGGACAGCGTGGTCGAGAAAGTCTCCGAGCTGTTCGCCGAGAAGCACCACAGCCTGTTTCTCGGCCGTGGCGCGCAGTACCCGGTGGCGATGGAAGGCGCGCTCAAGCTCAAGGAAATTTCCTATATCCACGCCGAAGCCTACCCGGCTGGCGAGCTTAAGCACGGCCCGCTGGCGTTGGTCGACAGCGATATGCCGGTGGTCACCGTGGCGCCGAACAACGAGCTGTTGGAAAAGCTCAAATCCAACCTGCAGGAAGTGCGCGCCCGTGGCGGCGAGCTGCTGGTGTTTGCCGACGAGCAGGCCGGCATGAGCAATGGCGAGGGCACCCATGTGGTGAACATGCCGCACATCCACGACGCCCTGGCGCCGATCCTCTACACCATTCCGCTGCAGCTGCTGTCCTACTACGTCGCTGTGCTCAAGGGCACCGACGTCGACCAGCCGCGTAACCTGGCCAAGAGCGTAACGGTTGAGTAAGCAGGAGCCAGCTGATGCGGCGTTAGTTTTAGAAAATAAAAACTGTCGCTGGAAAATAAAAACTGTCGCAACGCAGGTCTGGCTCGCTGCCCCTGTGTTACGGCAGATGGGTGTCGCTTAGCAGACCCTTCCCAATCTTGATGCCCTAGATTTCTAATTATGTTGTTGCGAATCCAACGTGAAGAGTCGCTGCGCTCATTTCTTGCGCGGAGTTTCTATGTAAATAGATACAGCCCCGCAATAGCAGAACTTAAGAAAAATGCGAACTTCGGAATCTTAAGCGAGCGAATCGAAGAAATCGGTAAGGCAATGGGATGGCTGGGTTGTTATGGATTTAACCGGCTGCTTCATAATCATACGTTTTATCCTAGGACTGCATTTCTGCATGAAGAAGAAGACATATCTTATTCTGGGCGGGAATATCATTCGTCAGTGTGTAATTTTGAGTTAGCTACGACACCATCGCTATTTTGTCCCGAGTGCGTAAGGGATGATATCGCATATTTAGGGTTCTCTTATTGGCGAAGAGAACATCATCCGCAAATTACGGTGTGTGCCAAGCATAACGTGTGTCTCGAATCAAAATGCCCATTTTGCTTAAAACCGTTTTCTCATAAAAACCATGAATTAGACGTCATGTGGAAAGGGTGTAAAGGATTCTATCTAAGTGAGACCCCCTCCAGGAAAAACCATAAAGCCTCGGAACTTAAGAAAGCCAAATTCTTCAGAGATGTTTTCAGTTTTGACTCCGTGATATCTATCGAGGCAGTACGCTCAGCTCTGACACAAAGGGCTGGTGACAGGAGGCCCCATGTCCGAGAAAAGTTAGTTGCCGCGAAGTATCTTCACGAATTCATCAAAATCCTCTGCGACGAGTTTGGGGATTATTGGAATTTTGAAGATATATATGTTGGAGATAATTGTCGTGTATGGGGATTTGTATTAACGTTCTATGGTGGTTTTGAGGATTTCTTAAGCCATCTTAAGTGCAATGACTACAGACCTAGGAAAGTAGAGTCGCTTTGGTCTACTTACGAGAGTGGTACTTATCAGTTTGTTCAGTATACACGTGAAGATTATGTGTACGGTGTAGGGCACTGGTCTAGCACGCTTTCATCAAAACAATTATCCGAATATCGCGGAGATTATTCCGGCCGGCCAGTAGATTACCGCTGCTGTAACGAGGTGTCACCCTTCTATAAAACTCGATCTCTCCAGCCGCGCCCTGTTAGTTCGCCACCTCCAAGTGTTCCTATACTTTTAAGACACCCGTCAGAGTATTGAGGTTAAAGTTTTGTTAAGGTGAAGACTCAAAATCGGAAAAACTTTACTCGTAAACACTAAGTGTCCTCCGGCCGCTGACGCGCTTTACGATCAGCGATGAGGACATGCTGCCGCAGCAGTAACCCCAAACCCGATTACACAAAACTCTGCCCACTTTCATTTTTGGCGGTGATCCCAGTTACTTTCGGACTGTCGATGTCAGTACACGGATGGTTAAACGCCCCCGATGAGAGGCAATTAGCCGTGACGAGTGCTGCTCATTAGCGGCCACGGTGGATTCAACCGCGTATCCAGACGCAAGCGCTCTTGTAAAACAAGCTCATACTTGCCGGTAGCCAACTCGGGGTTCATGAGTAGATTCCAGCTGTGTGGGTTCACAGAAGAAGGCACCAGAAGGAAAGGATGCTGGGTAAGCAAGGCATCGCCAAATTGCTGCTGGCCACCACTGGGCGTTCCAGGGAAAAGCCAGTTTGGGTTCGGAACAGACTGGTCGTCGATAGTGAAAACAGACGATAAATCTGTAATCCGCGCACAGGTCAGCATCATCCGCACAGTATCTAAGGACTCGAAGCCTTTATGAACAGCAACTTCTAGGATGGCGGTTGACGAGTCTAGGCTGCCGTAAACCACTCGAACACCTTTCGAGTTCCACCGGCCCCCGACCTTCTCGGCACCAATCCCGCTATCCCATGTTGCACCAAACTCTTCAGGGTCCAACCTCCAAATGAATAGGTCGCCGCTCCCTGGCCTCATGATCATTGGTAGACCCCGTACTCCAGACGGGTCAGGAACTCACTCACCAGTTGCGTGCCGATCGAGTTATCCAGTAGGTCGATGGGTCTCCTGCCATCAAGGCCGATGGCAGGCTTTGACATCCATGCTTCTGCAAGCTCAGGAGTACCGATCACCCTGATTGCCTGTTCTAGGATCTGAGCGCCCAGGAATGCTCGGGCACTCTGCTCTGAGTTCAATGGCTCTGCTGGTTTCTGCTGACGCCGCTGAATGGTTCGTTCAGAAAGGCCTGTCAGAGCCATCAGCAGATAGTCGCTATTGAACATCTGGAGCGACTTCGTGAACTCAGTGAGGGCGGCAATCGTGATCCCTTCTTTGGTCACGCGATACACCGCTCCCAGATCATCAGGCGAAGCTCCGCTAGTGAGAAGGCTGGCCACCAGCGCACTCTTGGAGAGATCTGTACTCTTCCCTTCGAGCGTGGCTTTGTAGCGCTCGGCTGCGTAACGCGTTTTAAATAGCACGCCCTTACTTTTTACGACGGCTGCTTTGGCTTTTCCGGCTCTGCCGGGGGCTGCCGCTTCCATAAGCACCTCCCTTTTTCTTTTCGTCACGTGACGCTTAATATTGCGCCAGATGCCGAAAGTGTGCACCTGATTAGTAAGTCATGCCAGTACCGTTCGGAATACGAGAGGCCCCTGAGAGTCAGTCGAATCTCACCAGCGATCGGGCCGCTCGGGCTTTCCGAAGGTTTCGTCCAACGGTAGTTCGTGCAGTTCTAGGTGAGTGACGCCCACGCTTGATGCATCGGAGCCATCCATATGAACAAGGGACTGGGTCGCTGTCGCGCACGCCCGGTGAGTAGCTGCTGGGCTACAGACGGATACCTACCTGAATTACACAAGGAGAGCTCGGCGTAGGCTTAGGTTGCACCGACTTGATGGTGACTACTGATTGCACGGCTGCAAATTGCTCAAACTGGCGTAAGACGAGCCGCTTTGTTCGTCAGCTCCAACTCCATCAGCGAGGCACCGGCAGCGGGTTGTCGGTGCTAAGGCTGCCGGCCCAGGCCTGAACTGTTTGGTGATCGATCATGCTGTCGGTGTCCACCTCGGCCAGGGCCTCGCAGGTCAGGCGGGTGCGCTCTTCTTCCTGATCAATCCAAGCGGCCAAGGCCTGTTTAACAATCCAGTCCGTTGAGCATCCCACACGCTCGGCCAACTGATCGACTTTCTTGGCGAGTTGCGCTGGGACATGAGCCGTGATGACCCTAGTTTCGATTGGGCAAACCATAGTGGGTTACTCCTATGCTACGAAGAGCAGTGGAATCTCGTGAGACATTGTCATCCATTATGGCCGGCCGCTCCGTTACCGCCGAGCCGACGGCACCTTCGTCGTCGAGCAATTCTTCAAGCTCGCCCATACCTGCCTGAAAAGCCCCAACCAGATACCATTGCCGGACGGTTACGATTCTAGGGCTATCAGTGTTGATAGGGATCACACAAATAGAAAAGCCCACCTTTGACGGGCGGGCTTTCGGGTGTCTCCAAGGGGAGGCAGGGATGCCAACAAATTCTCGGAGCAAGCAGTATTAGGGTACTCGCTTTCCTGAAGTGCCGCCAACGACCATTAGCAGCATGTGACCACTCCGTACCTAGCTAAGGATGGCAAAATGCTTTCACTAAGATTGATTGCAAGGCATCACTGTAGCCTACGGCCTATGTAAGTTCACGAGAGTGAAATAGCTAGGTTGATTCGGTTCTCATTTCGTAGTCACCCACCACTGACCGGCTGATTCTGGCCCTGAGGCGTCGGACTCGACTGACGGGAGCCGGCCGATTCTGTTGAAAAAGTCCCGTCTCGATTTTTGCCCATGAAAGAGCGGCGATTTTCAAGGTAGTTGTCGCGTGAGCGTGTCACGCTGCCTTTGATGTTTGCTGCAGTACCGCTTCCCGCTCCGGGTTCAGGCACACGATTGGTGCCAGCACCCAGTTCCTGATGTTGCCGC
>NZ_JAAQXA010000026.1:0-41632 GCF_012985775.1 Pseudomonas sp. WS 5011 | reverse complement strand
GAGGTTATCGCGGCGGCCAGAAACACTGAAATGAGCGGGTGATCTGATCGTTTTTGATTGGTTTGCTGCTTTCAAAATCGGCGACGGCTGAAGTCGACTGAAAATACAGGACTACTTCAGACCATCCTTAGCATCTGCGGTAAAGCTGCCGGAGGTCACCACAAAGCCGCCGGTGGCACCTTCTGCAGCGATCAGCCCGAAGAACTCACGCACTACTGCAACGCCAACCTTGGTAGCGCGCCACTGCTTGCATTGCACCAGATGCTTTTCGCTGCCTTTGTGCAGAATCAGATCAATACCGCCATCCGGCCCATTGCCGCCGCTTTCCGTGACGGTAAAGCCCTGCCGGCGAAAGGCCTCGCCAACCAGTTGTTCAAACTGCTGCCAGTTGATGCCTTCAACGGTTTTGCCGGGGCGTGTGGCATTGGCAACATCGTCCAGCAACTTGCGCCGCTTGGCGCGGGCGAATACCGAGCCAATCGCGCCGAAGATAAATGCTACGGGCACGATGTATTGCAGAAACATGGCGAAGGTTCGCCACATTTGCCCGGTCATGGCCGAGGCAAACTGCTTGGGATCGGTGGCGGTAGGCGGTGGGCTAATAGCGACGGAATGGAAGTACAGCCAGGCGGCCAAAGCGATCAGCAGGCTAAGCCACCAGGGTAGGCGCGAGGCAATAAAGATCAGGTCTTCGAAGGGGGATGTTTTGCTACGACGGGCCATCCTTGACTCCAGCAGTGCGTGGCAATAAGCCATCAGCGATACCGGATCATGCCGCAAAGGTATGGGCAGGGAAACCCAAACGTTCACTACGTCACGTTTTCATTATCAGCACGCCACTCGTTGGGTGGGTTGAGCGAAGCGATACCCATCAAGCTTCTAACGCCCGCCGCATATGTATTGGCCGTGAATCACCTTTTCGCCCTTACGGCGAGTCACTTGATTCGCTGCGCTCACCCTGCGGGCCAGCCTTCGGCTGTTACTGCGCTTCGCTCCGTATCTCTTTACTCGCGAAGAAAGTAACCAAAGAGAAAGCGCGCCCGGCATCCGGGTTTCGCTGCGCTTAACTTCCCTCGTTCCGGCGCTGCTCCGAGGGTCGTCACGGTGGGCCATCCCTGGCCCATCGCTCCTCGTTTGGTATCCATGCCAAACGCCCCTCTCCACAGCACCTATGCTCGGCCTCCTGACGGGATTTGTGGACCGCGTTGTTTGGGCGATTTGTGGAAGGCAGAGCGAAAGGCAAAAGCAGAAGCAAAAGCATCGCGGGCAAGCCCGCTCCTACAGGGTCGGCGAACATTCGTAGGATGGGTTGAGCCGCGCGATACCCATGCGGTTGATTGATGGGTATCGCTGCGCTCCCCCCATCCTACAAATCAAAAGCCAACTCGCTGCGCCGCCGAACCAATCCGCTAGCGCCAGGACAAACGCCCCATCAGCAGGCCGAGTGGAATCGTTGCGGAAGGGAGCGAGCCGCATGGATGCGGCGAGAGGCGTAAAGGGCCAGGGACGGCCCTTGTACGCCGGCCCCTGGAGCAATGATGGAGCGAGGGAACCCGACGAAGTCGGGCCGGATGCAAGGGGCAAGACTTTTTGCTTACTTTTGGGGCGTTTGCCAAAAGTGAGCCGCCGTAAGGGCGGAACCTTTAGCCCGGCCAACACATAAGCGGCGTATACAAAGACACAAAACCAGCCACATCAATACCAATCAGAAACAACAAAGCTCGCGGCCATGGGCCGCTCCTACAAAGGCGATATGCCCTCGCCGGGGCCGAAAAACAAAACCCCGCCAATCAGCGGGGTTTTGTCGGCCAAGCGCCAGGCTTATTCCGCCTGCGCCACCAGCGTGCCGTTGTGATTACGGCTCCACTGCGGCAGCAGCGTGCCAATCAACATACCGGCCATGCTGAACAGCAGGCCCGCCAGCTGTGGCGGCCAGAAGGCGGCTTCGCTCCAGGTGTATTCCAGGTAAATCCACGACACCAGACCAAAAGCGATGGCCACCAGCGCACCCTGGGTGGTCGCGCGTTTCCAGAACAACCCGGCAAACAACGGCACCACGGCCGCTACCAGGGTCACCTTGTAGGCGTTGCCGACCATCTCGTAGATGCTCGCATCGGAATACAGGGCAAAGCTCAGGGTCGCCGCCGCGCAGACCACGATGGTGACGCGCATCAGCAGCAGGAACTGCTTGTCGTTAAGCACCGGCAGGAAACGCTTGAGCACGTTCTCGGTCAGGGTCACCGACGGCGCCAGCAAGGTGCCGGAGGCGGTGGACATGATGGCCGAGAGCAGCGCGCCGAAGAACATGATCTGGGCGAACAGCGGCGTCTTGTCGAGGATCAGCAGCGGCAGAATCATCTGCGAATCTTCGGCCAGCCACTTCTCGACCAGCGCCGGGTCGATCATCGAGGCGGCGTAGACCAGAAACACCGGCAGCATGCAGAAGCCGAGGTAGAACACCGCACCGGTCATCGAGGCGCGCGCGGCGATGTTCTCGCTCTTGGCCGACATCACACGCTGGTACACGTCCTGCTGCGGGATGGAGCCGAGCATCATGGTCACCGCCGCGCCGATAAAGGCGACGATGTCCTTGGGCTCGAAGGCGTGCATAAAGGTGAACTTGCCTTCGCTGGCCGCCTTGCTGATCACCAGATCGGCGCCGCCGGCCATGTCGCTGAACAGCCAGACCAGGTAGATCAGGCCGACGACGATGATGATCATCTGGAAGAAGTCGGTCAGGGCAATCGACCACATGCCGCCAAACAAGGTGTACAGCAGCACGATAAAGGTGCCGAGGAACATGCCCTGGGTGGTGCTGATGCTGCCGTCGGAGATGACGTTGAACACCAGGCCCAGCGCGATCAGCTGCGCGGCGATCCAGCCCAGGTAGGACATGACGATGACCAGGCTGATGATCAGCTCGACCTGCGGGCCGAAGCGCTTCTTGAAGTAGTCGCCGATGGTCAGCAGGTTCATCCGGTACAGCGGCCGGGCGATGATCAGGCCGACCAGGAACAGGCAACCGAAGGAGCCGAACGGGTCTTCGATGATCCCGGCGAAGCCTTCCTCAAGGAAGGTGGCAGGAATCCCCAGTACCGCCTCGCTGCCAAACCAGGTGGCGAACACCATGGCGGCGACGATGGGGAAGCCCATGCTACGACCACCAGAGGCGAAATCGCGGGTGTTGTGCACCCGGGTGGAGGCGTAGAAACCGATGGCGACAGTCACCAGCAAATAGAGCGCAACGAACCAGATCAGCATGCTTTCCCGTTCCACAGACGTCAGCCCACCGCATGCATGGCCCACGCAGGCTGCGCAGGACGTAACGATGGGCTACAGGTTTTTGTTATGACCATTTTTGACGGGTAGCTGCACGCGCCCGTTCAAGGTCGCGCAGTCTGGCAAATACGTAAAATATGTCAAACAAAAACGACGAAACGTAAGCAGATAATTCGCCAAAACACTCTGCACGCCTCTGTAACAGACTGTAATCGCTGCATAACCTGTTCAAGCGCAGCTGCAGGTAGTTGCATATTTTTGACAGCAGCCCAGCAAGCGCCCTAACCGAAAGGCATAAAAAAGCCAGGCGCTGAGCCTGGCTTTTTCACATCATCAAGCGCCGATTCAGGCTGGTTTCGCCTCCACTTCCTTAACCCGGAACCACGCCGCATACAACGCCGGCAGGAACAGCAGGGTTAGCGCGGTGGCGACGATCAGACCGCCCATGATGGCAACCGCCATTGGCCCGAAGAACACGCTGCGCGACAGCGGGATCATCGCCAGTACGGCGGCCAAAGCCGTCAGCACGATAGGCCGGAAGCGCCGCACGGTGGCTTCGATAATCGCGTGCCAGCGGTCCATGCCCGAGGCGATGTCCTGCTCGATCTGGTCGACCAGAATCACCGAGTTGCGCATGATCATCCCCGACAGGGCGATGGTGCCGAGCATGGCCACAAAGCCGAACGGCTGGCGGAAGATCAGCAGGAACAGCGTCACGCCGATCAGCCCCAGCGGCGCGGTGAGGAACACCATGGCCGAGCGCGAAAAGCTTTTCAGCTGCAGCATCAGCAGGGTCAGCACCACCACGATAAACAGCGGAATACCGGCGTTTACCGAAGCCTGGCCACGGCTGGAATCCTCCACGGTGCCGCCAACATCCAGCTGGTAGCCGTCCGGCAGTTGCGCACGCACCGGCTCAAGGGTCGGCAGGATCTGTTTGATCAGGCTGGCCGGCTGCTCCTTGCCGTACACATCAGCGCGCACGGTGACGGTTGGCAGGCGGTTGCGGTGCCAGATGATGCCTTCCTCGAAGCCGTACTCCAGGGTGGCGATCTGCGACAGCGGCACGCTGCGGCCATTGTCGGTGGGCACCGCCAGGCTTGGCAGCAAACCGAGTTCCTGACGCTCACTCAAGGTGCCGCGCAGGAGGATTTCGATCAGCTCGTTGCCTTCGCGGTACTGACTGACTGGCGAGCCGGTCAGCGAACTTTGCAGGAAGCGCGACAGGTCGGCAGTGCTGACGCCCAGGGCGCGGGCGCGCTCCTGATCGATGTTCAGGCGCACCACCTTGCTTGGCTCTTCCCAGTCCAGGTGCACGTTGGTCACGTGGCTGTTCTCACGCACCTTGTCGGCGACCTGACGGGCCAGCTGGCGCACTTCGTCGATATGCTCGCCGGAAACGCGAAACTGCACCGGATACCCCACGGGCGGGCCGTTTTCCAGGCGGGCGATACGGGTGCGCAGAGTTGGGAACTCGTCCTGCAGCACATCAATCAGCCAGGTGCGGATCTTCTCGCGGTCTTCGATGCTTTTCGCCAGTACCACGAACTGGGCAAAGCTGGCGGCCGGCAGTTGCTGGTCCAGCGGCAGGTAGAAGCGCGGCGAGCCGGTGCCGACGTAGGCGACGAAGTTGTCGATGCCTTCGTGACCGCTGAGCAGCTGCTCCAGACGCTTGGCCTGCTCTTCGGTGGCGGCCAGGGAAGCGCCTTCGCTGAGTTTGAGGTCGACCATCAGCTCCAGACGGCCGGAAGCCGGGAAGAACTGCTGCGGGACAAAGCGGAACAGCACGATCGAGGCAACAAACAGGCCGATGGTCAGCAGGATCACGGTTTTACGCCGGCGTACGCACCACTCCACCGCCGTACGCACGCGCCGGTAGAACGGCGTGCCATAGGGGTCGTGGCCATCGGCGCTGCCGCCATGCTTGGCCGCATGCAGCTTGGCCAGATCAGGCAACAGTTTGGCGCCGAGGTACGGTACAAACACCACAGCAGCGATCCACGACACCAGCAGGGCAATCGCCACCACCTGGAAGATCGAGCGGGTGTATTCGCCAGTGCCCGACTGCGCCGTGGCAATCGGCAGGAAGCCGGCGGCGGTAATCAGGGTGCCGGTGAGCATGGGGAAAGCAGTGCTGGTCCAGGCATAACTGGCCGCTTTAATGCGGTCGTATCCCTGCTCCATCTTGATCGCCATCATCTCCACGGCAATGATCGCGTCATCCACCATCAGGCCCAGCGCCAGCACCAGCGCGCCGAGGGAAATCTTGTGTAGGCCAATGCCCAGGTAGTACATGGCGGCGAAGGTCATCGCCAACACCAGCGGAATCGACAGCGCCACCACCAGACCGGTGCGCAGGCCGAGAGAGAAAAAGCTCACCAGCAGCACGATGATCACCGCTTCGGTGAGCACGCGAACGAACTCACCGACGCCCGTCTTCACCGCTGCTGGCTGATCCGACACTTTGTTCAGTTGCATGCCGGCCGGCAGGGTTTCCTGCAGGCGAGCGAACTCACCCTCCAGGGCCTCGCCCAGCACCAGAATGTCGCCACCGGCCTTCATCGACACCGCCAGGCCGATGGCGTCTTCACCCATGTAGCGCATGCGCGGCGCGGGTGGATCATTGAAGCCGCGCTTAACCTCGGCTACATCAGAGATGCGGAACGTACGGTCGGCCACGCGAATCGGGAAGTTACGGATTTCATCAACCGTTTCAAAACGCCCGGTGACGCGCAGTTGCACGCGATCCGAGGCGGTTTCGAAGAAGCCGGCGGCGGCCACCGCGTTCTGTTCCTCCAACGCCTGCTGCACGGCCGCCAGTGGCAGGCCAAGGGTCGCCAACTTGGTGTTGGACAGTTCGATCCACACCTTCTCGTCCTGTAAACCAAGCAGATCGACCTTGCCGACGTCCTTGACCCGCTGCAGCTGCAGCTGGACGCGGTCGGCGTAATCCTTGAGCACGGCGTAGTCGAAGCCTTCACCGGTCAGTGCGTAGATATTGCCGAAGGTGGTGCCGAATTCATCGTTATAGAACGGCCCCTGAATACCCTGGGGCAAGGTGTGGCGAATATCGCTGACCTTTTTACGCACCTGATAGAACAGGTCAGGAATGTCGGCGGAATGCATCGAATCACGGGCGATAAAGGTCACCTGAGATTCACCCGGACGCGAGAACGAGACGATCTTGTCGTAGTCGCCGGTCTCCATCAGCTTCTTTTCGATGCGCTCAGTGACCTGACGGGCCACCTCTTCGGCGCTCGCCCCTGGCCAGTTGGTGCGCACCACCATGGCCTTGAAGGTAAAGGGCGGGTCTTCGCTCTGGCCCAGCTTGGTGTAGGAAATAGCGCCGACTACAGCCAGCAGCAGCATGAGGTACAGGACGATCTGGCGGTTACGCAGCGCCCAGGCGGAGAGGTTGAAATCCATCGGGCTTACTCCTCGACCGTCAGGTCGGCCTTGGCCGTCAACTGCACCGCACGGTTGTCGCGGTCTACCGGACGCACCTGCTGGCCTTCACGCAATACCTGACCACCGGCCGCTACCACCCAATCAGTGGCTTGCAGGCCTTCGAGTATCGGCACGGTTTTCTCACCGTAGGCACCAATGCGCACGTCGGTGCGCTTGAGGGTGGAATCCTTGGGGTCGACCACCCAGACATAGGGCTGGCCCTTCTCGGCTGTCACGGCCGACAGCGGCACGGCCAGCGGCACGTCGCCGTTGTGGGCGATAAATACGCGGGCGCTCTGGCCCAGTTCGGCCGGCACCTTGCCTTCCACGAAGGCCACGCGGGCAGCGAAGGTGCGCGATTGCGGATCGGCCGATGGCGACATCTCACGGATGCGCCCCGGGAAGCGCTGATCCGGCTGCGACCACAGTTCAACCGCCACATCCTGACCGACCTTAAAGCGCTCGAAGGCTTGCTCCGGCAGGTTGATCAACACTTCCCGCTCGCCATCCGCAGCCAGGGTGAACACGGTTTGCCCAGCGGCTACCACCTGACCGACTTCAACCATCCGCCGCGCCACCACACCGTCCTGGGACGCGCGCAGTACCGCGTAACCAGCCTGGTTGTTAGCCACGTTGAATTCAGCACGCACTTGTTTCAGGCGCGCCTCACCAGAGCGGTAGGTGTTTTCGGCATTGTCATACTGCGAGCGGCTGACCAGGTTACGCGCCAGCAGGGTTTTGTAGCGGTCACGCTCGGCACGTACCAGCTGCAAGTTGGCCTCGGCCGCCGCCACTTGGGCGCGGATAGCCTCCAGCTGCAGACGCACGTCCTGCGGGTCCAGTTCGGCCAGCGGCTGGTCCTTCTTCACCCGCGCGCCCACATCAACCAGGCGCTTGGCCACCTTGCCACCGATACGGAACGCCAGCTCCGGCTCCAGGCGCGCACGCACCTCACCGGGGTAGGCATTCATCAGGTCGCCAGCCAGTTGCGGCTGCACCACCATGGCCGGGCGCACGGCAACCTTGGCGGGCTCGCCATTACCGCAAGCGCCGAGCAACAGGATAAGACTGACAGGCAACGCAACAGACAGTGCATGACGAAACATGATGACTAACCTTTGTGGAGGCTTTTGAATATTTATACTGGCGGGTATAGTAAAAATAGCAAACTCACTAGTCCAGTATTAAAAACGACCAATGCCAAACAAAGTGTTGCCACCCAGCGGCCCCGGCCGACCCAAAGATCTGGCCAAGCGCAAAGCCATTCTGGAAGCGGCGAAGACCCTGTTTCTTAGCAATGGTTATGACGGTAGCAGCATGGACGCAATTGCCGCGGAAGCCGGGGTTTCCAAGCTCACGGTGTACAGCCACTTCACCGACAAGGAGAAGCTGTTCGCTGAAGCCGTGAAGTCCAAATGCGAAGAGCAACTACCCGAGCTGCTCTTCGAACTGGATGACCAGGTACCTATTGCGCAGACGCTGCTGAACATTGGTCGCGGCTTTAACCTGCTGATCAACAGCCGTGAGTCCGTGGAGCTGCACAGGGTGATGGTGAGCCTGGCGGCGCAGGACTCGACGCTGTCGCGGATGTTCTATGAAGCCGGCCCACAGCGTGTGCTGTACGGCATGGAAGAGCTGCTACGCAGCGCCGACCAGAGCGGCAAGCTGCGCGTACCCGACCCGCTGAACGCTGCCGATCAGTTCTTCTGCCTGATCAAGGGCGGCGCCAACTTCCGTCTGCTGATCGGCTGTGGCGAGGCCCTGCAAGGCAACGAGGCCGAAGCCCATGTGCGCGATGCGGTAGACGTTTTTCTGCGTGCCTTCCGCGCCGAGTAGCAGTCCGTTGAAAAACGTAGGCGAGGCAGCCAGCGCAAGGCAAAAACAGGCGAAAAAGCGGAGTTTACAAGTTGTAAATGAGCATTTTGAGCCTGTTTTTAACGCCGCGATGGCAACGTAGGTAGTTTTTCAACGGCCTGCTAGCGCAAGGTGTCGCCAGCGTTATTCGCTGGCTGGCTGCAGCTTCTTCTTCGGGTAGATGTCGTAGCGACTGGATTTGCCTTCCAGGGCATAACCCGGCTTGGCGCCTTCAATCAGCGGGGCCTTGCGCGGACGCTTGACCACCACCCGATGGCTGGCCAGATTCAGCGCCGCTTCAAGCAATGCGGGCGCATCCAGGTCATCGCCAACAAAGGGCCGGAACAGGCGCATCTCCTTCTTCACCAGCGCGCTCTTGTCGCGGTGCGGGAACATCGGGTCGAGGTAGATCACCTGCGGCGGCTCGCCCTGCCAGGCGTGCATCAGCTCGATGGCATTACCATTGAGCAACTGCATCTGCGCAGCAATCGGCGCCACATCGCGATCCAGCGCCGCACGCGCGAGACCATCTTCCAGCAGCGCGGCAATCAGCGGCTGGCGCTCGATCAAAGTCATGCGGCAACCCAGACTGGCCAGCACAAAGGCATCACGACCCAGGCCGGCCGTGGCGTCCAGCACAGTCGGGCGCACCCCAGCCTGCACCCCAACCGCCTTGGCGATCATCTGCCCGCTGCCTCCGCCGAACAGCCGGCGATGCGCCACAGCGCCTTCGACAAAATCCACTCTCACCGGCCCCGGCGCTTGCGGGCCCAGCTCCACCAGCTGCAAGCCGCCCTCACCCAGTTGCAGGGCAAACTCGCTGTCGCCCTCCAGCGGTAAACCCAGGCGCGCGGCCCAGGCTTCAGCCGCCGCCTGCAAATGGGTAGCGAGGGCTTGCATACGAACTCTGGCTATTAGCCGCTCATCACTCATCAGAAAATGTGCTCAAAATCACTCAATTGACCGTCACAGCGGCCGATAACCTGCCTGAGCGGCATTTTGCCAGACCCGGCAGCTTCCAGCCGCACCGAGTTCGCCATGTTCGATGTAATTTCCGCCCCACGCAGCGTCGCGCCGTCGGCCGCTAATACCAGTTCAATCAGCGAGACGCTGGAGGATGGCAAACGCACGTCGCTGAATTACCAAATTCTGCGGCGCACCCTGATGCCCGATGAAGTGGAAGCCGAAGCGCCTGCCAAGGCGCCGGAAACGCCCAGCGAGCCGCCCGCTGTCACCGCCCAGGCCAGTGATTTTCAGGAAATGGCAGCCCAACGCGAGCTAGAGCTGAATGTCAGTATCAACGCAGAACCGCAGAAAACCGACCCTCTGGTGCTGGACCTAGCCGGCAACGGCTTCAGCACCAGCGGCCTGGCCCGCTCGGTACGCTTCGATCTGGATGCCGACGGTAAGCTCGACCAGATCAGCGTGCCCACCGGCGACGATGCCCTGCTCGCTTATGACCGCAACGCTAACGGCCGCATTGATGATGGTCGCGAGCTGTTTGGCGACCAGAATGGCGCAGCCAACGGCTTTGCCGAACTGCGCAAATACGATGACAACGGCGATGGCCGTATCGACAGCCAGGATGCGATCTTCGAGCGCCTGAGCCTGTTGCGCTTCGATGCTCAGGGCCGGCAATCCAGTCAGTCGCTGAGTGAGGCCGGGGTCAGTGCGATTGACCTGCAGGCACGCGACGTGAAGATTGCCCTGGGCGCCTACGACGAAATCGCCCAACTCGGCCGCTTCGAATTCGCCGACGGCCGCAGCGGCCAGGCTGCCGACCTATTGTTGGCGCAGCGTTAAGTCAAAGCGGCCCGTAGGGACGCTTTCAGAACCTGTGTTCCGATCTCGCGAGCTAGAGCGAGACAAGGCAGAAATGGCTGAGGGCGCGGAGTTTACGGGTTGTAAATGAGCAGTCCGAGGCCATTTCTAACGCAGGATCGCCGACGCGCAGCTGATCCGAACCAGGTTCTTAGCGGCACATGCGCCATAACCCCATATCCACATGAAAGTGGTCGCGATGGGCCGCGTTGTATTCCGGCCCCAAGGTGGTATTGAATCGTCGACAAGCCCCCTGCTGCACCTGGCGTAGAAACTCGGCGTTCTTGCCCTCTTTGGGCCAATCCTGCAGCACGCTGATGCGCCGCCCATCAGCCAGGCGAAACCCGACGATATCCAGCGCATTGGCCGAGGCATGTTGGCTGCGCCGCTGACTGCCGGCAATAGTGCGGCAGGCGAAACTACCCACATGCTCGACCCGCGCCACGCGCTGACCAAACACTGCCTGGGCAGTTGGCTGCAGATCATGCTGTTCAAACAGAGCAAAGGCCGCTGCCAGCGGGCAGCTGGCGATAAAGCTGCTGCTGAAAGCAACGCCGGAGCTGTGTACGCGCAGGGTATTGTTCAGCGGGCACGCCACCTCTGGGCTGCTGTCGGCTTGCGGGGTAAAGCGCAGTGAAGAGGTGTTCAACGCCTGCTGGCACAGCGCGGGATCATCCTGCAACCGCCAGAGCTTGAAGCTGGTCACCAGGTTCGGCGTTTCGCGAATATCCAGCACCGCCCAGGGATTCCAGCGCGGCGGCACATCCAGCCAGCCACGCCAAATCGCCAGCAACAGGCCGGCGAGCACTACACAGAGAAGCAGAAAAGCACGGAATAAAGTCATGGAGCGCAGCCTATCAGAGCAGGCCCAACTGCTCGACCTCGTCCTCGACCTGCACCTGAGGTAAGGCTGGCAACCCTGGCAAACGCTGCATCAATTGCTGGTGGAAACGCTGTGCTAGCTGCGGAGCCAGGCGATTATCCGAGGTATGTAGGAAGACGTAGGGCGTGCGCCCTTCTTCGATCCAGCCCGCCACCTTGTCCAGCCAAGGCGCCATAAAGGGATCATTGGCCAGCAACTCGGGATGACCGATAAAGCGTAGCTGCGGGGCCTGACTAAAGGCCGTGGGCCGCAGCGGCAGACGCGGTTTCTTGGCCTGCGCATGCAATACGGCTGGCGCGCTGGATACACAGCTGAACAGCGCCCGTGAATCCAGGCAGATACGCTCGATACCGCGACCATGCAGTAGACGATTGAGGCTGCGCTCCTCCTCGCCTTTGGCAAAGAACGCCGGATGGCGCACCTCGACGGCCAGCTCCTCGGCCTGCCAAGGCTCGATAAAAGCGCTCAGCTCCGCCAGACGCTGCGGCCCGAAGCTTGCGGGCAGTTGCAGCCAGAACGGCGCGACCCGCTTACCCAACGGCGCCAATAGGCGGCGAAAATCTTCGGTGGCGCTCAGCTGGTCACGCAGGTCGCCGTTATGACTGATCTCACGCGGCAGCTTGGCGCAAAAGCGCAGATGCGCCGGCATGCGCTCGGCCCAACGGGCCACGGTATCGACGGAAGGCTTTGCGTAGAAGGTGGTATTGCCCTCAACGGCATTGAACACCTGGGCATACAACGGCAGAAAGTCGGCGCTGCGACTGCCTTCTGGATACAAAAAACCGCGCCAGGCGGGCTCGCTCCATGACGGGCAACCGAGGTAGTAAGGCAAGATCAATTCGAAGACCGTTGAGAAAGGTAGCGAGCAAAGACGAAATCAGCTGAGGGAAGCAGTGTACGAGTTGTATATGAGTACGACGAGGCTGATATCAACGCGGCATGGCCGAACGCAGTAGTTTCGCAGGGGTTCTAGGCGTAGAGGTCGAGGCCCATAACCTGCTGGGCATCCGCCTCGCTGGCGAAACTGGCGGTTGAGCTGTAGCTGGCCAACGCCTGGGCGGCGCGGTTGTTCAGTGGCGGTTGATACAGCTGGTCTTGCAGGCGCGAAGGCAGGCTGTCGCTGCTGGCATTACTGGCTTCAACCTTGCGCGTTTGGGCTACTGGCTCAAAGCCCTGGGTACTGGCGGGTGATGCAGGCTGCTCGCGACGTTCCTCAATCTCGCGCTGTGCTTCGCGAAATGGCGTAACCGCAGAGCCCGAGCGGGCACTGCGGTCTGGCGAATAAGAGGAGGTAAAACCGTCGATACGCATCAGTTACTGCTCGGCTTGCTTAGCCAACGATGGACACAAGTGATGGCAATTTAGCCCCCGTAGAGCGGCTTGGCAATCAAGCGCGGTGCAACGCGACAATATGCGCGACAGAAGGTGCGCCGGTACCCAGCGGTTTAAACCGAGGCTTTGGGCGTGGCCACTTGATCCCGCAGGTAAACCGGCTGCGCCAGGTCAGCGTCCAGCGCCTCACCACGCGCCCAGGCAAAGCGCGCCAGGCTGAGCAGGTCTTCGGCATGCGGCAGCATGGCGGCATCCTGCCCGCTGACGGCAACTGGAATACGCGCTGCAAAGGTGCCCCAACCAGTACCGGCAGCAAACCAGTCGCCGCTAGCATAACCCGGCAGGCTGGCACGTTCCGGAGGCAATACAGCCTCGACGCCGGCCAGGCGCATTTCGCCCTGCTCAGCGCGGTAGCATCCCCAATAGACTTCATCCATACGTGCATCAATGGCTGCAGCCACCTGCTGCGCGCCATGCTCACGCAAGCTGCGCTGCGCTAGCACGGCCAGATTGGACACCGGCAGCACCGGACGCTCCAGGGCAAACGCCAACCCCTGCACCACGCCAATGGCAATCCGCACACCGGTAAAAGCACCAGGACCGCGGCCAAAGGCAATTGCGTCGAGCGCCGACAACGGCACCTCGGCATCGGCCAGCAGCTGCTTGATCATGGGCAGCAGACGCTGGGCGTGCAGGCGCGGAATCACTTCGTAGTGGCTGAGCACCTGACCGTTATGCAGCAGGGCAACGGAGCAGGCTTCGGTGGCAGTATCCAGGGCCAGGAGAGTGGTCATTGCGGTCGGACAGGTGACGAAATGGACGGGCATTAGACCGGCTTGAGGCTTTTTTTTCCAGCGCAATCACTGCCGCCCGCGCCTGTCACGCGAGCGAACTCACAGCACCACAAGCCTGCAGCGAGCCACAACAGGCCCGCTGTTGCCTGACTGAAGCGTGCTTACCAAGGCTGAATAACGGTCTTGGCATCCCAACCTTGCAACGGCGCTTTGGACCAAGTGCCGTAACTCGCGTTGGGGAAGACGATCCATTCGGTGCCCCATTTGCCTGCTTCGGCGGCCACGGTAGCGCGTTGATCGGCGAGCGGCGTCTTGCGGAAACGTCCATCGAAGTCATGCAGGGTGTCCCCCAGCAGCAACACGATCTGATGATCTGCACTGACGATGGCGCGACGTTCCACTTTAGGCGGCCCCAGCAACAGCACGCTTTCTTCAGAGATTTGCGGCAGCCCGAGCTTGCTCAGCGTGGCCAGGGTGTACTTCTTCTGCTCATCGGCGCGATCAGAGATGTAGCGAATGGTCACCCCGAGCTTGTCGGCGTGCTCAAGAAATTGCTTCGCACCTGGAATCTGCGCAGGGGTACCGTCACGCTCCCAAGGCAGCCAGGTGTCCCAGCCGTCATAGGTGTGACAGTTGGCCAGATCACGCGCAAGCAGGGCGCTGTTATCAATAACGGTTTCATCCAGGTCGGTAACGATGGCCAGCTTGGACGGATCTTTCGCTGCGGCCACTGCCGCATCCAGCTTCAGCGTCGCGATGTTGTACGCCTGCAGCTGCAGGGCCTGAACTTCCGCCGATTGCTGCTGGAAGCGCAGCCCCATGGTGAACTCGGCAACGCTGCAGTCGGTCTTGGGCTTCGCCGGAGTCTCGGCGAAGGTCGCAGGACTCCCCACCAGCGCTAACGCAAGGCCCAACCAGATGGCACTCTTTGCTGTTTTCTCGGTCATTGAATGCGCTCTCTTCCTTCGTATGAGTAAAGGCTTAATGCCTACAACCAGTCCATCTTGGTATAGACCAAGCCGATGCTAACTTAGGCGAGCAAGGTTACTGTTCCATGAACGACGCTCAGCGAGTCCAGCGCGCCAACCGCAGAAACGACAACGGCCCGCAAAAGCGGGCCGTTGGCTGACTGCAGCAAGGCTTAGCTGAGCGCAGCAAGCACCTTGGCAGTGATCTCGTCGACCGAGCCAACGCCTGCGATGGCGCTGTACTTCGGCGTGCCGTCAGCGGCAGCGAGCTTCTGATAGAAGTCCACCAGTGGTTTGGTCTGCGAGTGGTAGACCGACAGGCGATGACGTACGGTTTCTTCTTTGTCGTCATCACGCTG
Source organism: Pseudomonas sp. WS 5011 (assembly GCF_012985775.1). Classification (NCBI taxonomy): domain Bacteria; kingdom Pseudomonadati; phylum Pseudomonadota; class Gammaproteobacteria; order Pseudomonadales; family Pseudomonadaceae; genus Pseudomonas; species Pseudomonas sp. WS 5011. The sequence continues at coordinate 26,895 of NZ_JAAQXA010000026.1, read as the reverse complement.
GATCAGCGCTTCACCGGTTTCATCGTCAATACCGGCGACTTTCGGCGGATTGTGCTCGGTGTGGTAGACGCGGCCCGATGCAGGGTGCACGCGACGACCCGCGATACGGCCGACGATTTCTTCGTCATCAACGGCAATTTCGACCACGTTGTCGATGACCACGCCGGCTTCCTTCAGGGCTTCAGCCTGAGGAATGGTGCGCGGGAAGCCATCAAAGAGGAAACCATTGGCGCAATCGGCTTGGGCGATACGCTCCTTGACCAGATTGATGATCAGGTCATCGGAGACCAGACCACCGCTGTCCATCACGCTTTTGGCAACCAGGCCCAATTCAGTGCCAGCCTTGACCGCAGCACGCAGCATGTCACCGGTGGAGATTTGCGGAATACCAAACTTCTTGGTGATGAAACCAGCTTGGGTACCTTTACCGGCACCGGGCGCCCCCAGCAAAATCACGCGCATCGATGTGCTCCTCAAGATTTAAGTAAAAATCGTCGGACTCGCCTCGTGGGGCCAATCTCAGAATTGTTCAAGCAGCGCTGCCAAACTGGGCCAGAGTGCCGAAAGGCCGCTCAAGATACACAGCGCACCCATAGCGCACAAGCCACCGAAAGTCGGATACACCTGCGACCACCTCTGAAAGGTAGTGCTTTCGCCAGCGCACTACATATGCACCAGCGAAAGCCCCCTCCGCCCTCTGCAATACGCCTAGCCGGTGTTACGTAACCCCGCCGCAATTCCCGCCACACTGACCAGCAAGGCCTGTTCCAGAGGGCTGTCGGCCTGATTGTCGCGCAGCCGGGAGCGTGCTAGTAGCTCGGCCTGGAGCAGGTGTAGCGGGTCCAGGTAGGTGTTGCGCACACTGATCGACTCCAGGGTTTCCGGGCTGTGCGCCAAGAGCTGCGACTGCCCGGTCAAACCCAGCACTGCGACCACCGCCTGCGACAATAGGCCGCGTAGATGCTCACCCAGCGGACGCAGGGCTGGCTCGACCAACCGCTCGTCATACAACTGGGCGATGGACTCGTCAGCCTTGGCCAGCACCATCTCCAGCATGTCGATACGGGTGCGAAAGAACGGCCAGTGCTCGCGCATCTGCCCGAGCAGCTCGCCTTCGCCGCGCTGCAAGGCATTGTCCAGCGCCGCTTCCCAGCCCAGCCAGGCCGGCAGCATCAGGCGCGTTTGCGTCCAGGCGAAAATCCACGGAATCGCGCGCAGGCTCTCGACGCCACCCTCGCGACGCTTGGCCGGGCGGCTGCCCAGAGGCAAGCGGCCCAACTCCTGCTCCGGCGTAGCCTGGCGGAAATAGTCGACGAATAACGGGTGTTCGCGCACCACCGCGCGGTAGGCGCTGACGCCATCGCTGGCCAGTTTGTCCATCAGCTCGCGCCAGGCCGGTTCCGGGCTGGGCGGCGGTAACAAGGTGGCTTCCAACACTGCCGCCAGGTAGAGATTGAGGTTTTGTTCGGCGATATCTGGCAGGCCGAATTTGAAACGAATCATTTCACCCTGCTCGGTGGTGCGGAAACGCCCCGTCACCGAACCGGGCGGCTGCGACAGAATCGCCGCATGTGCCGGGCCACCGCCACGCCCCACCGTACCGCCGCGGCCGTGAAACAGCAGCAGCTCGACATCCTGTTCACGGCACACCTGCACCAGGGTTTCCTGGGCACGGTACTGCGCCCAGGCCGCCGCAGTGGTGCCAGCGTCCTTGGCGGAGTCGGAGTAACCGATCATCACTTCCTGCGGCCCGTGCAAGCGCGCGCGGTAGCCATGCAGCGCCAGCAGCCGGCTGATCACCGGACCGGCGTTGTCCAGATCGGCGAGGGTTTCAAACAGCGGCACCACGCGCATCGGCCGTTGCAACCCGGCTTCCTTGAGTAGCAGTTGCACTGCCAGCACATCGGAAGCCGCACCGGCCATGGAGATCACGTAGGAACCCAGGGATGCGGCAGGCGCACTGGCCACTTCACGGCAGGTGGCCAGCACCTCCGCGGTTTCGCCGCTGGGTTTGAAATGCCCCGGCAGCAGCGGCCGGCGGTTTTCCAGCTCTTTCAGTAGAAACGCCAGGCGCGCCTCTTCATCCCACTCGGCGTAACGGCCCAGGCCGAGATAATCGGTGATTTCGCTCATGGCGGCGGCGTGGCGGCTGGAGTCCTGACGCACATCCAGACGCACCAGAAACAGCCCGAAGGTCGCCGCGCGGCGCAGGCAATCGAGCAACGGGCCATCAGCGATCACGCCCATGCCGCATTCATGCAGCGACTGGTAACACAGGGTCAACGGCTCCAGCAGCTCGCGATTGTCCTGCAGCACGGCTGCAGACGTCGGCACGTGTTCATGCAGCGCGGCCTGAGCCCAGCTGCGGGTGGCGCGCAGACGCTCACGCAGCTGCTTGAGCAGGCTGCGATAGGGCTCGGCGCTCTCGCCTACCCGCGCCAGCAGCGCCGGGCTTGCCTTCTGCATGGACAGATCGGCGGCCAGGTTATCGACATCGCGCAAGTACAGATCCGCCGCCATCCAGCGCGCCAGCAGCAGCACTTCGCGGGTAATGCTTGCGGTGACATTCGGGTTGCCGTCACGGTCGCCGCCCATCCACGAGGCGAAGCGAATCGGTGCGGCGTCAAGCGGCAGGTGCAACCCGGTGGCGCTATGCAGCACCTGATCGGCCTTGCGCAGCACATTGGGGATGGCATGCCAGAGCGAATGCTCGATCACCGCAAAGCCCCATTTGGCTTCATCCACCGGGCTGGGCCGGCTGCGGCGGATTTCCTCGGTGTGCCAGGCTTCGGCAATCAGCCGTTGCAGGCGCTGTTTGACCTGCTCACGCTCGGCCGCCGAAAGGTCACTATGGTCGCCGGCCGCCAACTGTTCGGCCATTGCATCGTATTTCTGAATCAGGGTGCGCCGCGCCACTTCGGTGGGGTGTGCGGTCAGCACCAGCTCGATATCCAGGCGGCCGAACTGACGGGCCAGCGCATCGCCTTTGTGGCCGTTGCTGGATAACCGCTGCAGTAGATCGGCAAGCATATTGTCTTCAAACGGCTGCGCTTCACCCGGCGCGCGGCGGCGTACACGGTGGTACTGCTCGGCGATATTGGCCAGGTTGAGAAATTGGTTGAACGCCCGCGCCACCGGCAGCAGCTCGTCATCATCCAGTTGATTGAGGGTTGCACTGAGTTGCTCTGCACCCTCCTGCGAACCGCGGCGCGAGGCCTTAGCGCCCTTGCGAATGCGCTCAATCTTGTCGAGAAAGGCAGCGCCATGCTGCACGCTGATGGTGTTACCCAGTAGTTCGCCGAGCTGGTGGACGTCCTCGCGCAGACGCGCGTCGATTTCTGCCATGAGTGTTGCCTCCGCTGATCCTGCCTCCAGAGTGCCCAGCGCGCCAACTTCTTACAAGTGCGCGACGCTGCGGCCGCACTTATCGGGGCAGGCACTAGTCTGAGTTAAGCAAGCCCAGCCCAGCCCAGACTCACAGGGCGGGCACAGAACAGACACGAGGTCATCATGAAGATTCGCGAGCTTGTTCAGCACTGGCAGGAGAATGCCCAAGGGCGGCTGAGCGCAACGCCTTATCAGATACGACTCGACCTGGAAGCCGAAGCGCGCCTGGCGGCCCTGCAGGAGATGTACCCCAAGCACCACATTGAAGAGCTGCTCGGGGAATTGCTCGGTGCCGCGCTTGATGAGCTGGAGGCCAGCCTGCCCTATGTTCAGGGCAGCAAAGTGGTGGCCAGCGATGAACAGGGCGACCCGCTGTATGAAGACATCGGCCTCACACCGCGCTTCCTCGCCCTGTCACGCCGACATTTGCAGCGCCTCAGCGAACAGCAAAAGCAGACGGACTGAGGTTATTGGCCTTCGCTGCAGCGCACAGCCTGCTTGCGGCGGTCGACGAGCACGCCGCTCAGCCCCTTCTGCTCCAGGTCAAACATCACCAGTACGCCATCAATGCACTGGGCGACTTGGCTGGCAGGTTTGAGGGAGACTTTATAGTCCTCGCCCGGCACCGTCTTAAGCATGGTGAACTCGGACAGCAGTAACGCATCTTCTGGCTTGGCGATGTGCAGATAGCCGTAATAGCTGAGCACAGCCACCGTGGCGCAGATGCTGCCAATACCGGTGAGGATCAGCGGGATGGGGTTAACTTCACTCATAACAGGCTCTCGGATTTTTCAGTTAGCGTGCTAAGCACAGGCGGCGCAGCTTGCAGCAAACATTCACGCCTGCAAAGGCCCAGATTGCCGCATCATTTGCCGCCAGCGCGTACTTCCTCGCGTGCTTTGAACGTCGCTTCATAGATGCGCTCGGCCAGGCGCGAGAACGGCAGGCTCTGCACCCACACCGTACCAGTGCCCTTGAGCGTAGCGAGGAGGATCCCCTCGCCGCCGAACAGCATGCTTTTCAGGCCGCCAGCCAGGGCGATGTCGTAATCAATGCCACTGGTAAAAGCCACCAGACAGCCAGTGTCCAGACGCAGGGTTTCGTTATTCAGTTCCTTGCGAATGACCGTGCCACCGGCATGCACAAAGGCCAGGCCGTCACCTTCGAGCTTCTGCAGAATAAACCCTTCACCACCGAAGAAACCGGCGCCCAGACGCTTGTTAAAGCTGATGCCGACTGCCGTGCCATAGGCGGCGCAGAGAAAGGCATCTTTCTGGCAAATCAGCGTACCGCCATGCTCCGCCAACTGGATCGGCACCACGGTGCCGGGATAAGGCGCCGCAAACGCTACCCGCGCCGGGGTTTTACCGGCATTGGAGAAGTGCGTCATAAACAGCGATTCACCGGTCAGCATGCACTTGCCCATGCCCCACAGCTTGCCCAGCAAGCCCGTGGCCGCGCCATCGCCCATGCGTGTTTCAAAGCGGATGCCATCGGTCATGTAATTCATCACGCCAGCTTCGGCGATCACTGTTTCGCCCGGATCGAGAATGATCTCCACGCTCTGCGCAGAGGCGCCGAGGATTTCGTAGTCGAGTTGATGACTGGGCATGCGCAGCTCCTGTTAATGCGGGAAGAGCAACCCGGATTTCATCCGGGCTACGAATCGTCTATTAAAGGGCTAGGAGCGTCACGAGCGAAGGTTAGGCAAGGCGCGCAAGATCTGAAAAGCGGAGTTTACGACTGTAAATGAGCATTTTTCAGGTCGTGCGCAACGCTGCATATCCGAGCGCAGTAGCTCCTAGAGGATATTGGCGTAGTCGGCTTCGATCCGATCCAAACTCAGGTGATTGAGGAAGTTGGAGAAACACATCCAGGCCGACAGCGAGTTGAGATCACTGAACTGCGGTGGCAGGTACTTGGGCGCAACAACCAACCCCTCATCCACCAGCTGACGCAAGGAGCGCATGTCTTCCAGGGTGGTCTTGCCGCAGAACAGCAGCGGAATCTGCTCCAGCTTGCCTTTGCGCACAGCCAGCTGGATGTAGTTGTAAATCATGATGAAGCCTTTCAAGTAGGACAGGTCCTTGGTGAAAGGCAGGCCGTTGGGGGTGGAACCGCGGAACACTCGGTTGGCGTTGCTGTAGCTCTGCTCCTGGCTAAAACCCTGCTCGCGGTAGAAGTCGAACACTTGCAGGAAATCGGCGCCCTCTTCGGCCATGTGAATGGCGCGGGTGCGGTTGGTCAGCTTGCGTAAACGGGTTGGGTAGGAGGCAAAGGTGATCACCTCCATCAGGATTGCTAGGCCTTCCTGGGTCACCGTGGACGAGGGCGGGCCCTTGGCCAGAAAGGTGCAAACCGGCTGGCTCAGACCATTCAGGGTGGTCGCCACGTGCACCAGGCCCTCGTGCACTTCCAGGGCTTTTACATCGCGCTCATTGAACATCGCATCGGCGCGGATCTTGATGTAGTCGGCACCGGCGGCCGCATCGGCGAGAATACCGTCAGACTCAAACACCCGAATGGTGCCCTCCTCCTCGCCAAACACCTTGTTCAGGCGCTGTTGCAACAGGCTGACCGCTTCCTTGGCCGTCAGGGTCTTGGCTTCGTCCTTGAGGTCGCCGCGCTTGTCGATGTTATTCAGGAAGTCGGAAAACATCAGGCCCAGGTCGGCCAGGGTTGGATCGCCGGCATGGAAGGCGTCGGAAGCCGCACCGTAGAGTTCCTGGCTGATCAGACCGAAGTCCTCGGTGCCGCGTGCTTCAAGCATACGAATGACCATGCGGTACTCGCGGCACATGCGCCGCATGATCTTGCCCACCGGGTTGAACTGGCCGAGCTGGCGAGTGATGTCGCGCTCGATATTCTGGAATTCCAGCTTCTTCGCCGACGCATCAAAGGGCAGCGGCCGGTTGGCGTAGTAGGAACGGTCAACGGCGGGCAGTTTCTTGCCTTTGTGCTTGAGAAACTCGCTGCGTATCGAGTCGTCCCATTTCACCGCATCCAGCACGCGAATCGGCGTCTGCGCGTCGACTAGACGGTCGGATAGCGCGCGCACGATCAGCTGATAATCGTCCAACCCGGTATGACTGTTCATGCTTTCCTCACCACAACCTGCTAGTCACCCGCCCGCTGATAACGCGCGACTTCGATAAACACATCCGAATTGGCCTGGTCGTCGAGATAGCTGAACACCTGCTCCAGCGGGCTGCTGATCAGCACGCCATCGCCTTCTGCACCATCAATTACCTCGCCCTGTAAGGCGCCCTGCTCCAACTCTTGAAGGATGCGGTCGACATCCAGGTTGTAGATCACCAGCTCATTGCTGGTGGTCAGCTCAAAACCGGCGATGGCGAAGTTCGCCCCCAGGCTTTTCGGCAACCCCGCCGACAGGTACCAACGGCGGCCATGATGGGCCACGGTAAAACCGTACTCCTCGACGCTGTCGAGGTTGTCCAGGCTGTCGACATAGGCCCGAGCCTTGTAAACATTAGAGCCGGAGCGGGTAATTTGCAGATACAGCTGCTCGCCCCACTCATTCTTGCGCGACCACTCGCCAAGCAAGGGAATCGGGGCTGCTTCATTGGCGGGAATCGGGTCCTTGAAGGTCACCAGACAGCCACCAAGCAACAGGAAGGACACGGCAAGCAGCGCGCGCCAGGCTTTCATTCAGCTCTCCTTGTGAACGGATTGACCGGGTTACAAGCCCAGTACCAGATGCATATAGCGTTTAAGCATGGCCAACATCTCTTCACTGTCTAGATGATCAACGCCATCAAGCAGGCCCTGATACTCCATGCGCACAATAATCGCCGTCAAGAGCTTGGCATCCTGCTCTGCTTGTTGTGAGCCCAGTACTTCAAAGAAGTGCGTCACACCCTGCAGCAGAATCTGCCGATGGGCCCGCAACAGTTCATGCAGGCGTGGGTTAAGCAAGGCCTCCTGCTGAAAGGCCTGCTCGGCCAGCAGGTGCTCACGGCGGGTCAGCAATTGCTGACGCACGTACTCCACCGCCAACCGGGCGATTTCATTGGCCAGACGCCGGCGCGCCTCGGCACTGCCATCCAGACGGTTGACCTGCTCACGCAACAACCCTTCGGTACTACTCCAGAACTGGCCCATATGCGCCGCACTGCGCTCGACGAACTGGGCAAAGGTGTCGGTGATCAGGTCATTAATGTCTTTGAAGTAATAGGTAGTCGCCGACAGCGGTACTTCGGCCTCAGCGGCCACCGCGCGGTGGCGTACGGCACGCACGCCTTCACGCACGATAATACGCATGGCGGCATCGAGAATGGCCTGACGGCGCTGTTCACTGCCCTGTCGGCTGGCTTTGCGGCCTTGGTATTGCACGCTCTCGGCGACGGCGTTGGCCACCAGGGTGGCGCTTTCTTGGGCAGGCTTGGCTGTCACAGCAAGACGATCCTCTGTCGTTTATTCAAGATTACTAATGACTTAGTCAGTAAATCTCAAAAATAATCCATCTGCAGACAATAAAAAGCCAGGCAATAAAAAGCCGCCCGGAGGCGGCTTAGCAACATCAGGCCTGCGGGCGCATGTGCGGGAACAGGATCACGTCGCGAATCGACGGTGAATTGGTCAGCAGCATCACCAGACGGTCGATACCAATACCCTCGCCAGCGGTCGGCGGCATGCCGTACTCCAGGGCGCGGACGAAGTCGGCGTCGTAGTGCATGGCTTCGTCGTCGCCGGCGTCCTTGTCGGCCACTTGCTGCATAAAGCGCGCAGCCTGATCTTCGGCATCGTTGAGCTCGGAGTAGGCGTTGGCGATCTCGCGGCCACCGATAAACAGCTCGAAGCGGTCGGTAACGCTCGGATCATCATCACTGCGACGGGCCAACGGCGACACTTCAAACGGGTAGCGCGTAATGAAGTGCGGCTGCTCCAGTTTGTGCTCGACCAGCTCTTCGAAAATCATCACCTGCAATTTGCCCAGACCTTCAAAACCCAGCACCTTGGCGCCGGCCTTCTTAGCGATGGCACGGGCCTTGTCGATGTCGGTCAGGTCGGCAGCAGTCAGCTCAGGGTTGTACTTGAGGATCGAGTCGAACACCGACAGACGCACGAACGGCTCGCCGAAGTGGAACACTTTGTCGCCATAAGGCACGTCGGTGGTGCCGAGTACCAGCTGAGCCAGCTCGCGGAACAGCTCCTCGGTCAGGTCCATGTTGTCTTCGTAGTCGGCGTAAGCCTGGTAGAACTCCAACATGGTGAATTCCGGGTTATGCCGGGTCGAGACACCTTCGTTACGGAAGTTGCGGTTGATCTCGAACACCTTCTCGAAGCCACCCACCACCAGACGCTTGAGGTAAAGCTCCGGCGCGATACGCAGGAACATCTGCATATCCAGGGCGTTGTGGTGCGTCTCGAACGGCTTGGCCGCTGCGCCACCTGGGATGGTCTGCAGCATCGGCGTTTCCACTTCGAGGAAGTCGCGCTTCATCAGAAAGCTGCGGATATGCGCGATAACCTGCGAGCGCACGCGGAACGTCTGGCGCACGTCTTCGTTGACGATCAGGTCAACGTAGCGCTGACGGTAGCGCTGCTCGGTATCGCTCAGGCCATGATGCTTGTCCGGCAGCGGGCGCAGCGACTTGGTCAGCAGGCGCACGTCGGTCATTTCCACGTACAGGTCGCCCTTGCCGGAACGGGCCAGGGTACCAACGGCGGAGATGATGTCGCCCATGTCCCAGGTTTTCACCGCGGCCAGGGTTTCTTCGGACAGGGTCTTGCGGTTGACGTAGACCTGGATGCGCCCGGTCATGTCCTGAATCACCATGAACGAGCCACGGTTGAGCATGATGCGCCCGGCTACCTTGACCGGAATGGCCGCCTCGGCCAGCTCTTCCTTGCTCGATTCGGCGTACCGTTTCTGCAGGTCGGCGCAGTAGTTGTCACGGCGGAAATCATTCGGGAAGGCATTGCCCTGTTCACGGATAGCAGCAAGCTTTTCCTTGCGCTGGGCAACCAGCTTGTTTTCTTCCTGTTGCAGGTCGTGCTGGTCGAGTTGTTGGTCGCTCATGGTCATCGGTTTCCGTCACGGGTTCGTCACCTCCCCGCACAGGGGGAGGAACTGAAAGGTCTTACAGGCCCTGTTTCAGGCTGGCTTCGAGGTATTCGTCGATATCGCCGTCGAGCACCTTGTCGCAATCGCTGCGTTCGATGTTGGTCCGCAGATCCTTGATCCGCGAAGCATCGAGCACATAGGAGCGGATCTGGTGGCCCCAGCCAATATCCGACTTGGTCTCTTCCAGCGCCTGGGAGGCAGCGTTGCGCTTCTGCACTTCCTGCTCGTACAAGCGCGCACGCAACATCTTCATTGCGGTGTCTTTGTTGGCATGCTGTGAGCGTTCGTTCTGGCACGCCACCACGGTGTTGGTTGGTACGTGGGTGATACGTACCGCCGAGTCGGTGGTGTTTACGTGCTGACCACCGGCACCAGAAGAGCGATAGGTGTCGATGCGCAGGTCAGCCGGGTTGATCTCGATCTCGATGTTGTCATCGATTTCTGGCGAGACGAACACCGCCGAAAACGAGGTGTGGCGACGGTTGCCAGAGTCGAACGGACTCTTGCGCACCAAACGGTGCACGCCGATCTCGGTACGCAGCCAGCCAAAGGCATATTCACCCTTGATGTGCACGGTCGCGCCCTTGATGCCAGCGACTTCGCCGGCAGACAGTTCAACGATCTCGGCGCTGAAGCCACGTTTGTCAGCCCAGCGCAGATACATGCGCAATAGGATGTTGGCCCAGTCCTGCGCCTCGGTGCCGCCGGAGCCGGCCTGAATGTCGAGGTAGGCGTTGTTCATATCCATGTCGCCGCTGAACATACGGCGGAATTCCAGCTTCTCGAGAATGCCGCGCAGGCGCTCGACTTCGCTGACGATATCGCTCACCGCACCTTCGTCGTTTTCTTCGACGGCAATATCGAGCAGGTCGCGCGAGTCGGCCAGACTGCCAGTAAGATCGTCGATGGTCTCGACGATCTGCGCCAGCATGGCGCGTTCGCGGCCCAGGTTCTGTGCGTATTCGGGGTTGTTCCAGACGTTAGCGTCTTCGAGTTCGCGGTTTACTTCGACCAGACGATCATGCTTGTGATCGTAGTCAAAGATACCCCCGAATAGTCTGGGTGCGCTCGGACAGGTCCTTGATGCTATTAAGGATCGGGTTGATTTCCATGGCTGGCAGCACTCGTAGGTCAAACTTTCGGAAAAGCCGGCGAGTATACCCCACTCGAATCCGCCCTTGCAGCCCGCAATTGGCGCTGGCGCACAGCCATGCAGACCAACGGCGCACTATACTCAAACTCATCTGTACACTGCCTACCCGCCCTCAGGAGCCGTCGTGCCATGACTTCATCGCACAGCCTGCGTAGCCGCTTCGCAATTCTGATCGCCCTGCTGGTCGCCAGCCTGAGCTGGTTGCTCGGCACCCTGATTGGCCATGACGCCAGCCAGCGCATCCGTGAGGAAGTGGGCCGCGACCTCGCTGAAGTCTCCTTCATGATGGTCGATCGCCTAGACCGCGACATGCAGAGCCGCGCCGCCATGCTGCAGGTGATCGGCAAACTGCGCGCCCTGCGCAAGCCAGACGATATTGTTGAAGTACGCGTGTTGCTTGATCGCCTGCAAACCGAGTTTCCGAGCATCGCCTGGATCGGTTTTACCGATACCCAGGGCACGGTGCTGGCCTCAAGCGATGGCGTGCTTGAGGGCGCCAGCATCGGCCAGCGCCCCGTATTCCTCGAAGCACAGAAAAACGTATTTATCGGCGATGTGCATGAAGCCGTGCTGCTGGCCAAACTGCTGCCCAACCCAACCGGTGAGGCCATGAAATTCGTTGATATCAGCCTGCCGGTGTTTGCCACAGACGGCAGCCTGGTGGGCGTGTTGGCCTCGCACCTGTCCTGGTCGTGGGCTGACGAGGTGCGCCGGGCCATTCTCGAACCGATCCAGAAACGCCGTAATGTCGAGTTCTTTGTGATCGGCAAGGACCGCACGATCCTCCTGGCACCCAAAGACATGATCGGTCAACGCCTGCACCTGCCCGCCCTTAACGAAGTGACGCAACGCGATGACTTGTGGGCCGTGCAGGAATGGCCGGACGGCAAGCAGTACCTCACGGGCCTGGCGCTGAGCCAAGGCCACATGGATTACAAGGGGCTGGGCTGGACAGTAATTGCCCGCCAACCGCTGGACGAAGCCTACGCCCCAGCGCGCGAAACCACGCTCTACATTCTGCTTTGGGGCAGCGTCCTGGCGCTGCTGTTTGCGCTATTGGGTTGGCTGATCACCGGTTACTTCACCCGCCCCTTGCGGCAGATCGCCGAGGCGGCGGACCGCCTCAGCGCCGGAGAAATCAGTGTGATACCGGAGCTGAAAAGCACCCGGGAGATCGAAGCACTCAGCAACTCGATCCGCCATTTGGTGGAGAGCCTGACCCATCAGCAAAACGCCCTCGGCGTCATGGAAAATCTCGCCCACCACGACGCACTCACCGGCCTGCCCAACCGCGTCGCCTTGGAAAGCTACCTGCCACGCGCCCAGCAACGCAGCCAAGCCGGCAGCAATTGCCTGGCGTTGTTCTACCTGGACCTGGATGGTTTCAAACCGATCAACGATCAGTTCGGCCACGCGGCGGGCGACCAACTGCTGCGTGAGGTGGCGGTGCGGCTGCGCAGCTGCCTGCGTGAGGGCGACCTGGTCGCACGTCTGGGCGGTGATGAGTTCCTGATGGTGCTTTCAGTGCCCAACAGCGAAGCGCTGCCACAGGCACAGCTGATAGCCGAACGCACGCTGGCGGCACTCAGCGCCCCCGTTGACCTGGGCAATAACCAAGTCAAGGTTGGCTGCAGCATCGGTGGCGCGCTTTGGCCGTTGGACAGCAGCAACTTGGCCGAAGCCTTGGAGCTGGCCGACCAGGCGTTGTACCGGGCTAAACATGCTGGCAAGAACTGCGCGGTGTTCCACACGGCCTACAAACACTGAGGCTTATTTAGCGCGCAGACGCAGCAACTGGTCCGCCATCTCGGCCGCGTGCCGCTCGACCACCAGCGGCACCAGGTTGTCGTTGTAGCCGACCAGACGCGAGTAGATAAACTTCCAGCGCGTCTGCGCCCGTTGCAAACGCTGTTGCTGCTCGCCGGTCAACTCAGTCGCCAGGGTGGCGAGTTCGGCATCAACCTGCTTGGCCAGCACATCGATATCCTGATTCAGGTAATGCTGCTGTTGCTCAGGCAGAGTCTCGATATCACCAACATAAGCCCGCGCGGTGTAGCGCGCCGCCAGGTATTGCACCTTGGCCGGCAGGCTTTGCAAACGCAGGTCTGCCGACGTCAAGGGTTGCGCCAGGCCTTTTAACAGCTGCTGCTCAAGCGCCTCCAAGGCCGCCACCAGCTCACGCTGAGCCTTGCTGTACTGAAAATTGAACTCCCACGGCAGGTCCGGCTCACTGGGGTTGTAGGCCAGAGTCTGTTCGACTAGGGCGGTAAAGGATGCCAGCGGCGGCTGCAACTGCTCCATCGCCAAGCGCGCTGAGTCGGTCAGCGGCTGCGTCTGCGCGGTCGCCAGGCTTTCACGCAGTTTGCTCAGGTCAGCCTGCACCTTGGCCGCCAGCTCGGCATGTCCGCCTTCACCACGATGGATAAACAGATCAGTACTGGCGCGAAACACCTGTACCTGCGCCAGCTGCACTTGAGTCAGCGCCACATCAGGCGCGGAATGCACGATTGCGCTGAAAAGAACCAGCGCCAGACTCAGCAGGCAATTCGTGTAGGTGCGGCGCATCAGGCATCCATCCATAGCAAGGAAAGGCGCCGATTATAGGGAGGCCGCCGGCTAGCGGCCAGAACCCTGGGCAAATGGCCGCTACGCGCTATTAGCCCGCCACCAGCTCCTGACGCACCTGAGCCTCAAGCTCGGCCTTTAGCGCCGGATCCAGCTTGAGCTGACGAGCTAGCTCTTCCAGGTAGGCACGTTCCATAAAGTGCTCTTCATCGACCATCAGCACACTGGCTATGTACATTTCAGCGGCCATTTCCGGCGTGCTGGCCGCGCGGGCGATTTCGGCGGGGTCCAGTGGTTTGTTCAATTCGGCCTGCAGCCAATGCTGCAGCTCGGCGTCGCCGGTGAGCTTGACCAGCTCGCCTTCGATCAACTCCCGCTCGCGGGCGTCGACATGACCATCGGCTTTGGCCGCACCCACCAGCGCCTTGAGAATGGCTTGGCTGTGAATCTCAGCCTGAGGTGCCGGCAAGCGGTCCAGGGTTTGCGGCTCAGCCTGTGGCGCACTGGCTTGCTGCGACTGCCAGTTGCTGTAGGCCTTGTAGGCAACCACACCAAGTGCGGCCAGGCCGCCGTAGGTCAGCGCCTTGCCGCCCATTTTGCGCGCACTCTTGTTGCCCAGCAGCATGCCAAGCGCGCCAGCGGCCAACGCGCCACCGCCCGCGCCTTTGAGCAGAGTGCCGAGATCACCGCCCTGGCCACTTTTACCGGCGCCGCCGAGCAAACCGCCCAGAGCGCCGCCAAGGCCACCCGCTGAACCGCCTTTGCCGCCGGCGGATTTCTGTTGCATCAGGTCCTGGCCGGATTTCAACAACTGATCAAGCAAGCCACGGGTAATCATCAAGCGCTCTCCCTAAAAATGGTTGTGCAAGCACACAGACCGATTCTAGAGAGGGAGGTTTCTCGCCACCTAACGCCAGAGTGCTTCGAAAGATTGCCAACGAGTGTGAAAGCCAGGGAAACCGGCTATTCGTCGGCTTTCTGCCGGTAACAGGACTGCAAATATGTCAAATAGTGGTCACCATCACATTCTGCCGATGGTCGATCTATATTTGACGCCGATAGGATGACGGACACAAACCTCGCAACGGCAAAAGGCTATCAAGAGCCTACGCCGGAGACTTCGCGCCATGCACCCACGCGCCAATCGCCCCGCCCACCGCTTGCTGCGCAGCTTGCTTGCCAGTTGCTGGCTATTCAGCCCGGTGCTAGTGGCCGATGCACCGACCACCCAACACAGCACCCTGGCTAAGGCTCTCAGCGATACGCGTCTGGCCAGCTGGATCAACCTGCTCGACAACTCAACCGGCGACGACGAGCGCGCCCAACTTGAGCGGGTCAACCACTTCATCAACCGTTCAGTGAGTTTTGTCAGCGACCAACAGGCCTGGGGAGCCGACGATTATTGGGCCACGCCGGCGCAAACACTCCGCCTGGGCCAAGGTGACTGCGAAGATTTCGCCATCGCCAAATACTTCAGCCTGGTGCGTATGGGCGTGCCGAGCGACAAACTGCGCCTGACTTTCGTCAAGGCACTCAAGCAGAACCAAGCGCATATGGTGCTGGCCTATTACCCCAGCGCCAGCGAACAACCGCTGATTCTCGACAACCTCGACCCACGCATCCGTCCGGCCAGTGAGCGTGGCGATCTGCTGCCGGTGTATTCCTTTAATAACCACGGCGTGTTTCTGGCCAAGTCGCCGCAGCGCCTCAGCCAGCCACCGGAGTTTCTCGCCCGCTGGTATGAGCTGAGCGAACGCGCGCTGGCCGATGGCTCAGCCGCGCCCTCACCACAGAGCTAGCCAATCAGCGCGGGCTGATATGGGCGATCAGCAACTGCACACTTTCTTGCCCACGGTATTCATTGACGTCCAGCTTGTAGGCCAACTCAACCCAGCGCACGGTCGGGTTCGGCCAGATTTCGCGATCCACACCAAAGGCGATGCCATCGAGCTGCACGCTGCCGCATTCGCTTTTCAGCACCACTTTGAGGTGCCGCTCACCCACCACCCGCTGCTGCACCAGCTGAAATACGCCATGAAACAGCGGCTCAGGGAAATGCTGACCCCAGGGCCCGGCATTGCGCAGTTCCTTGGCCAAGGGCAGGTGGAATTCTTCGATAGACAAGGCGCCATCGGACAGCAACCGCCCGGTCAGATCGTCCTCACACAACTGGCGGCGCACTTCGGCGTCAAAGGCTGCGGCGAAGGCGCCGAAATTCTCCTGCGGCAGTGACAACCCGGCAGCCATCGCGTGGCCACCGAACTTGCTGATCAGCTGCGGGTGTTTGGCGGCCACCGCATCCAGCGCATCACGAATATGAAAACCCGGCACAGAACGCGCCGAACCTTTCAGCACACCATCGCCGGCATCGGCAAAGGCGATGGTTGGACGGTGATAACGCTCTTTCATCCGCGAGGCGAGGATGCCGATTACCCCCTGATGCCAATCCGCCTCGAACAGGCACAAACCAAAGGGCATGTCTTCCAACGGCAAGTCCTTGAGCTGGGCCAAAGCCTCGCGCTGCATGCCCTGCTCAATGGCCTTGCGGTCCTGATTGAGCTGATCGAGCTGCACGGCCATATCGCGGGCCAGCGCTTCGTCTTCACAGAGCAGGCATTCGATGCCCAGCGCCATATCATCCAACCGCCCGGCCGCATTCAGCCGTGGGCCAAGGATAAAACCCAGGTCCGTGGAGGTGATGCGCCGATGATCACGCCCCGCCACTTCGAGAATCGCGCGCAAGCCCGGCCGCGCACGGCCGGCACGAATCCGTGCGAGGCCCTGATGCACCAGAATGCGATTATTGGCATCCAGCGGCACCACATCGGCCACGCTACCCAAAGCCACCAGATCAAGCAGCTCGCCCAGGTTCGGCTCTGGATGCTGAGCACTGAACCAACCTGTTTCTCGCAGCCGCGCACGCAGCGCCAGCAGCACATAGAACATCACCCCAACCCCAGCCAGCGCCTTGCTGGGGAACGCACAGCCCGGCTGATTAGGATTGACGATGGCATCCGCCGCTGGCAACTCGGCACCGGGTAAATGGTGATCGGTAACCAGTACGGTGAGCCCCGCGGCCTTAGCTGCGGCCACGCCTTCGACGCTGGAAATACCGTTATCCACGGTAATCAGCAATTGCGGCTCGCGTTCTAGCGCCACTGCGACGATTTCAGGCGTAAGTCCGTAGCCGTACTCAAAGCGATTGGGCACCAGGTAATCGACATGCGCTGCGCCGAGCATGCGCAGCCCCAGCACACCGACCGTGCTGGCGGTGGCACCATCGGCATCGAAGTCGCCGACGATCAACATGCGCTGGCTTTGCTGCAGCCCTAGCACCAGCAAATCGACTGCCGCGTCCAGGCCTTTAAGCTGCTGATACGGAATCAGCCGCGCCAGGCCCTTGTCCAGCTCGGCAGCCGACTGCACGCCGCGAGCGGCATACAAACGGGTCAACAACGGCGGCAGAGCGCCAAGATTAGGCAGGATTTCAGGAAGCGGGCGGGACTCGATACGCATGGTTATTCTTTGTCATGTAGGGCGGGTGCAACCCGCCGAAATCAAAACGGGGCGGGTGCTGCCCGCACTACGACTAGCTGTAAATGAGCACTACTCGCTTCGCTCGCCCTTCGGGCCGCGCTAAAGCGCGTTAGCCGCAAGCGGCTTGCCGAGCCTGTTTTTAACGCAGCAGGGCCGACGCGCAGCAGATCGCAATAGGTTCTTAGCGCTCGCCAGCCAACCACTCGATCGGCAGCTCATGCTGGCCGCGCTCATCGGTGACGAACAGCTCACCGTCGCTGATCATCACGCTCCAGTTCAGCGAGCGCGGCATATCCAGCGCCAGCTTGGCCAAGGCTTCCTGGTCGAGGGCGACGACGTTGATATTTTTCAGGCTGCGCACCGGATCGAGCGCCTTGGTCTGCCAAACGCGCAGGTTGCCGTAGGCCACCAGGCTGAATTTTTCGGTACGCCGCGAGCACCAGGTGATGCGGTCGCTGTCTGGCTGACCGACTTCGATCCAGTGCAGCACACGGTCATCCAGGCTCTTTTCCCACAACGCCGGCTCATCCACATCCGACAGGCCGCGACCGAAGGCCAGCTGCTCGTGATAGAACAGGCAATAGGCCACCAGCCGCGCTGCCAGGCGCTCTTCGGTCTCCGAAGGGTGCTTGGCCACGGTGAAACGCAGGTTTTCATAGACACTGCGGTCCATGTCGGTGAGGTTCAGCTCGATTTTGTAAGTGGTAGACGGCAGGGCCATGGACGGGGCTTCTTGACTGGTCGAATAAGCCGGCAAGTCTACCGCAAAGGCAGCCCTGCAACGAACCCGAGCGCTCGGTGGAGCAGAGCCCTATTCAACCGCCCTGCTGTCGCCGCCGCGGGGCATAGCGCCAGGCCGCGTAGAGCGCACCGCACAGAGCGCCCGCCAGATGATATTCGAAGGAAATACCCTGCTGCGGCAACAGACCGAATACCCAGCCACCATTCAACAGCAGCACCAGGACCGCCAGCAGAAGATCCAGCCAACTACTGCGAAACCAGGCACGCGCCAGCAATAACGACCAAAGCCCGAACAGCCAGCCACTGGCTCCGACATGGATACCCTCGCGGCCGAACACCCAGACCAACAAGCCACTGCCGAGCAGTATCACCACACTTGCCTTGATAAAGTCGCGCCGCGATTCAAGTAGCGCCAGCAGACCAAGCACCAGCAGCCCGCTGAGATTGCTCAACAGATGCGCCCAGCCGCCATGCAACCAGGGTGCGAAGATAATGCCCGGCAAGGATTCGACCCGCCGCGGTATCACCCCCCAGATATTCAGGCTGTAACCGCTCAGGCTGTTACCCACCTGCAAAAGCAGCATCAGCACGGCAATGCCCAGCAGCAACTGCAGGCGTACCAGCAGCCAGGTTTTCATGGTCGCTCACCGGCCATACAATCCGGCCGCGACGGGCTGGACAGGTGCCGATACAGGCAGGGCTCGAGGGTCATCATCGGGTTTAGCGCATCCATCAGGGCAGTAAGCCGTTATGCCGGATATCGGCCGGGCTTTCCAGAGGGCAGATTGCAGCGGCTCGGCCACTGCAGCCGGTGCCTTGCCGCAACCGCCTGGAGCAATAGCCCAACCGCGCACAATGCAATAGGCTTAGCCGCGCCCCACAAGCCTAGGAGACAGCATGTCCTTGCCCAGCAAACCCCTCGCCGACCTGAAAGTGATCGAGCTCGGCACCCTGATCGCCGGCCCGTTTGCTTCGCGCATCTGCGCCGAGTTTGGCGCAGAGGTGATCAAGGTCGAGTCACCGGACGGCGGTGACCCGCTGCGCAAGTGGCGCAAGCTGTATGAGGGCACCTCGCTGTGGTGGTTTGTGCAGGCGCGCAACAAGCAGTCGATCACCCTCAACCTCAAACACGAGGCCGGATGTGAGGTACTGAAGAAGCTGCTTGGTGAAGCGGATATTCTGATTGAGAACTTTCGCCCCGGCGTGCTGGAGAAACTGGGCCTGGGCTGGGACGTGCTGCATGCACTGAACCCGAAGCTGGTGATGGTGCGCTTGTCAGGCTTCGGTCAAACCGGGCCCATGAAAGATCAACCGGGTTTCGGTGCAGTGGGTGAGTCCATGGGCGGGCTGCGCTACATCACCGGCTTCGAGGATCGCCCACCAGTGCGCACCGGCATCAGCATTGGTGATTCGATTGCCGCGCTGTGGGGCGTGATCGGCGCACTGATGGCGCTGCGACACCGCGAAGTGAACGGCGGTAGCGGCCAGGTGGTGGACGTGGCGCTTTATGAGGCGATCTTCGCCATGATGGAGTCCATGGTGCCGGAGTTCGATGTGTTCGGTTTTATCCGCGAGCGCACCGGCAACATCATGCCCGGCATTACGCCCTCCTCCATCCATACCAGCAGCGACGGCAAACATATTCAGATAGGCGCCAACGGCGATGCGATCTTCAAGCGCTTTATGCAGGCCATCGGCCGCCGGGACCTGGCAGACGACGTGACGCTGACTAGCAATGACGGCCGCGATGCGCGACGCGACGAGATTTATGGCGTGATCGACCGCTGGGTCGGCTCGCTGCCGCTGGAGCAGGTGCTGACGACGCTGAACCAAGCCGAAGTGCCGGCCAGCCGCATTTTCAGCGCTGAGGACATGTTCAACGACCCGCAGTTTCTCGCCCGAGAAATGCTCCTGTCGGCCAAGCT
This sequence comes from Pseudomonas sp. WS 5011, assembly GCF_012985775.1. NCBI lineage: Bacteria > Pseudomonadati > Pseudomonadota > Gammaproteobacteria > Pseudomonadales > Pseudomonadaceae > Pseudomonas > Pseudomonas sp. WS 5011. Next base: position 7,499 of record NZ_JAAQXA010000026.1, on the reverse strand, counting down.
GCCAGACGGCAAAGCCTTCAAAATGCCCGGCATCGTACCCAAACTAAGCGACACACCAGGCGAGGTGAACTGGGTCGGCCCGGAACTGGGCGAGCACAATGAACAGGTGCTGAGCCGGTTAGGTTACAGCGGTGAGCAGATTGCGGCTTTACGCCGCGACGGTGTCATCTAATCAGCCATTGCATGTGCGCGCAATTAGAGATGAATGCCATACCTGGCATAGATCGCGTCAATTACACCGCGCTGCTTGAGCGTCAGAATGGCGGCATCAAGCTTGCCGACCCAGGCCTCATGGCGCGGCTGAACACGCATGCTGATATCAAAAGAACTCATCACATCGCCAATCTCGAGATCCCGATACTCAAGGATCTTTGCCAGGCTGTATTGCGCAATCGCCTTATTGACCACAATTTGATCGAAGCGCGATTTGGCCAGCATCTCCAGCAATTGCGCTTCATTCAGTGCATTGCGCCGATCCAGCAGCCCCTCATCAATCAACGCACGCAGGTCTGGGTAGGCATAGCCACGCACTAACCCAACTGACTTACCGCGCAAATCCTCAGGCCGCGCCACCGGGAAGGCCTTACCTGGGGCAAATACCATGACATCGACGACCTTGCCAAACGGTACCGAAAATACCCCAGGCGTCGACTGCCCCTGCACCCAGCCCGGATAAACACCCGGCTCGATATCCAGTTGCCCGCCATTAAACAACAGGCCAAGGCGCGGATAGGGGTAGTAGTGCACGTTGAAGGTATCGCCCGTCAGCTTGCCCAACTCATCGAAAATATCCTGATAGATGCCGGTCTTATCCTGCTCGATCATCATCGGCGGGTAGTTATAAAAACCAACATCAAAACTAGCGGCATGGACACCAGCCAGAGGAGAGAAACCGCACAGCAGCACAACCGCTTTGATCAACCCCTTCACCCGACTACCTCTACTGCACAACACACTGCCGCTAAAACGCGCCAAACCACCAGGCCACTGCAGCACCCAGCACGAGCAAACCCAGCCACCAGACGATACCGCCATGCCCGCCCGACTGCACCACCGATACACCTGCCATCTGTCGATCCGTTCCGCAGCCCTCGACTAAATCCTTGGCCTCTTTCAAGCCCAGCCCCCTGAGCTCGCGCAGCAGTTTGATCGCCTCGATTTTCTGCCCACGCTCAAGCGCCGCCACTACCTGCGCGGGTAAATCCTGATCAGACTCAGCCATCGCACATCCCTCTCCGGTAAGTAGCCAGAGCATAGCCACAAAAAAAGCCGGCCCCTTGCGGGTACCGGCTTTATTGACCAGCGCCGGGCTTACAGCGGCTTGCCGCGATTACCGTGCTGGGCCACAAAGCCCTGTACGGTTTTCAGGTCATTGGCCAGAACCGTGCAACGCTCTTCACGCTCGAACAGATCCGCCAGGTGCGCCGGCAAGGCAGGCGCCTGACCGACACCGGCCTTCTCAACGGCTTCCGGGAATTTCACCGGGTGCGCGGTACCGAGGATGACCATCGGCGTCGCCAGGCTGCGACGGCACTCACGTGCAGCACGCACGCCAATGGCCGTGTGCGGATCAAGCAGCTCGCCACACTCGTTAAACACCTCGGTGATGGTTTCGCAGGTCTGCGCATCATCCACCGCGAGGGAGTCGAACAGCTTGCGTGCTTCGGTCCAGCGATCCTGATCAACACTGAAACCGCCGCCCTGTTTGAAGTTGGCCATCAGCTCGGCGATTGCCGCACCGTTACGGCCGTGCAGGTCAAACAGCAGACGCTCGAAGTTCGACGACACCATGATATCCATGGACGGCGACAGGGTCGGATGCAAGGTGTCTTTCACATACTGATTGCCGCTCATAAAGCGGTGCAGGATGTCGTTACGGTTGGTCGCGACGATCAGCTGGCTGATCGGCAGGCCCATGTTGCGCGCCAGGTAGCCGGCGAAGATGTCACCGAAGTTACCAGTCGGTACCGAGAACGCGATGGAACGCGCCGGACCACCAAGCTGCAGGGCTGCGTGGAAGTAGTAAACGATCTGGGCCATGATCCGCGCCCAGTTGATCGAGTTCACCGCGACCAGACGGGTGCCTTTGAGGAAGCCCTGATCAGCGAAGCTGTCCTTAACCATTTCCTGGCAGTCATCGAAGTTGCCTTCGATGGCGATGTTATGGATGTTGTCGCCGAGGATGGTGGTCATCTGCCGGCGCTGCACCTCGGACACACGGTTGTACGGGTGCATGATGAAGATGTCGACGTTATCGCAGGCCTTGCAGCCTTCGATGGCCGCAGAGCCGGTATCACCGGAAGTGGCGCCCATGATCACTACGCGCTCATTGCGCTTGGCCAGCACGTAATCGAGCAGACGACCGAGCAGCTGCAGGGCGAAATCCTTGAACGCTAGGGTGGGGCCGTGAAACAACTCCAGCACCCACTCGTTACCGTTCAGCTGACGCAGCGGCGCGACAGCGCCATGGGCAAACACGCCGTAGGTTTCTTCGAGGATCTTTTTAAAGTCGGCATCCGGAATGCTGCCAGTGACGAACGGGCGCATAACCCTGAAGGCCAGCTCGTGGTACGGCAGGCCGGCCCAGGAGGCGATTTCTTCCTGGGTGAAACGCGGCAGATTTTCCGGTACGTACAGGCCGCCATCGCTGGCCAAGCCGGCGAGCAGCACATCTTCGAAATTCAGGGCCGGTGCCTGGCCACGGGTACTGATATAGCGCATAGGGGCAAACCTTCGGTTAAATCTTCGAGAGCCACCGCAGCCCGGCTGCGGCGGCCAAAAGCGGATTAGTTCAGCTGCTCGACGCGGATACGCACAACGCTGCCGACCACATCAGTCAAGGCTTCAAGGGCGCTGATCGCCTCATTGATTTGTGCCTCTAGCACGCGATGGGTGACCAGGATCATCGGCACCAGACCGTCCTGCTCCTCAGCTTCCTTCTGCATGATCGACTCGATATTGATCCCGCGTGCCGACAGGATGCTCGCCACCTGGGCCAGCACACCCGGATGATCCTTGGCCTGAACGCGCAGGTAATAAGCGCTCTCGCAAGCCTCAATCGGCAGTATCGGGTGATCGGACAGCGAGTCGGGCTGGAAGGCCAAGTGCGGCACGCGGTTGGTTGGATCGGCGGTCAGCGCACGGACTACGTCAACCAGATCAGCGATCACCGAAGACGCAGTCGGTTCCATACCAGCACCCGCGCCGTAGAACAGTGTGCTGCCGGCGGCATCACCATTGACCATTACGGCGTTCATCACGCCGTTGACGTTGGCGATCAGACGATCCGCCGGAATCAGCGTCGGGTGTACGCGCAACTCGATACCAGCGTCGGTACGACGGGCAACGCCGAGGTGCTTGATGCGATAGCCCAGCGCTTCGGCGTAGTTCACGTCAGCGGTGGTCAGCTTGGTGATGCCTTCGGTGTAGGCCTTGTCGAACTGCAGCGGGATTCCAAAGGCGATGGAAGCCAGGATGGTCAGCTTGTGTGCAGCATCGATGCCTTCAACGTCGAAGGTCGGATCGGCTTCGGCATAACCCAGCGCTTGCGCCTCAGCCAGCACGTCGTCAAAGGTGCGACCCTTCTCGCGCATTTCGCTGAGGATAAAGTTGCCAGTACCGTTGATGATGCCGGCCAGCCAGTTGATACGGTTGGCTGCCAGGCCTTCGCGAATCGCCTTGATCACCGGGATACCGCCCGCAACAGCGGCTTCAAAGGCGACAATCACGCCCTTTTCACGCGCTTTGGCAAAAATTTCATTGCCGTGCACAGCGATGAGCGCCTTGTTGGCGGTAACCACGTGCTTGCCGTTTTCGATGGCTTTGAGCACCAGGTCCTTGGCCAAGGTGTAACCGCCGATCAGTTCGATAACGATATCGATCTCAGGGTTGTTCACCAGCTCAAACACATCGCTGGTGATGCTAATACCGGTCGTGTCGTACTGCGGCTTGGGCGAGCGAATGGCAATTTGGGCAACTTCAATACCGCGCCCTGCGCGCCGGGTAATTTCCTCGGCATTTCGCTTGAGTACATTCAACGTACCGCCACCGACGGTACCCAGCCCACAGATGCCTACTTTCACCGGTTTCACACTGAACTCCCCATCTGCACTGCGTAAAACGGCCGGAGCAAGCCCCGGCCGTAGAAAAGAGCCGCACCATACGAAGCGGCTGTTTATTAGTCAATCAGGCGCATGCCTCAGATCATTTGGATTCCAGGGCAATTTTCGCCAGCTGCGGAGCTGGTTGATAGCCCGGAATGATCTTGCCATTGGCCAGAACGATGGCGGGTGTACCGCTGACCCCGATCATTTGCCCAAGGGCATACTGCTTGGCAACAGGGCTGTCGCACTGAGCATCCGCCACGCCCTGACGGCTCTTCGCACGGTTCATGGCGTCTTGCTGGTCCTTAGCGCACCACACATTGGACAATTCTTTTGCCGCTTCACTTTCCAAACCTTGGCGCGGGAAGGCCAGGTAACGCACTTCAATGCCCAAACGATTGAGCTCAGGCACTTCACTGTGCAGCTTTTGGCAATAGCCACAGTCGGTGTCAGTAAATACGGTGATGTGGGTTTTCGGTTGCTTGGGCGCAAACACCACCATTTCCGAAGCAGGGATGGCATCCAGCAGCTTGACCACGCCCTTGCTCTCAGCGGCTTCGGTCAAGTTGACCGGCTTGCCGTCCTTGACCTGAAACAGGTAACCCTGCAGCAGAAACTGGCCGTCGGCGCTGGTGTACAGCTGCCGGCCACCGGCCAGCTCGACCTGATAAACGCCGGGCATCGGACTTTCGGCAATTGCCTCAATCGGCAGAGCAGGATCGATAGCTTTGAGGCTGTTGCGAATGGCCTGATCGGCATCGGCGGCAACGCCCACGCTGCTGGCCAGACCCAAGGCCAATGCAACAACAATGCGGTTAAAACGCATACAAACTCCTGGCGGAAGACGACCTAATAAAGGATGCACGCAGCCTACCATAGAAGCCCACAGAGGCCGACCATCGCAGGCCGGACGGCGTTCTCAGCCTCGCGGATGGTGCTGCGCATGCAACTCCTGCAGCCGCGCGCGGGCAACATAGGTGTAGATCTGCGTGGTTGACAGATCACTGTGCCCCAGCAACATCTGCACCACCCGCAAATCGGCGCCGTGATTGAGCAGGTGCGTGGCAAACGCATGACGCAGCGTATGGGGCGACAGGCTTTTACTGATTCCTGCCACTTTTGCCTGGTGCTTGATGCGGTACCAGAAGGTTTGCCGGGTCATCTGCTCGCCGCGCAGGCTGGGAAACAACACATCGCTGGGTTTGCCATCCAGCAGAAACGGTCGCGCCTCTTTGCTGTAACGCTCGATCCAGGCAATCGCCTCCTCACCCAGCGGCACTAGGCGCTCCTTGCTGCCCTTGCCGAACACCCGCAACACACCCTGACGCAGGTTGACCTGCTCCAGCGTCAAACCGATCAACTCGCTCACGCGCAGGCCGCAGGCATAGAGCACCTCAAGCATCGCGCGGTCGCGCAAACCAATCGGATCATCCAACTCAGGAGCGGCCAACAGAGCCTCGACATCGGCCTCGGACAACGACTTCGGCAGGGGCCGCCCCAGTTGCGGCAACTCCACCTGCAGGGTCGGATCACGGCTGATTAATTGTTCACGTAGGAGAAACCGGTAAAAACCGCGTAAACCCGAGAGCAGACGCGCGGTAGAGCGCGCCTTGTAGCCCTCATTCATGCGCCAGGCCAGGTGATCGAGAATCAGTTCACGCCCCGCGTCAGCCAGTTGCACATCACACGCCTGCAACCAGCCATTGAACAGCGCCAAATCGCTGCGATAGGCGGCGCGTGTATGGACAGACAAGCCCTTCTCGAGCCAGAGCGACTCAAGAAAACGGTCAATCAACAGGTGATCAATAGCAGGCATCAAAAAACCTCAAACGACATCCCCCTAGTGTCCACGAGCGCAGCGCCATGGGCCAGCGTTAAGCACATGCACGCAAGACCGCACCGGAAGGTCGATAGACAACCGACCAGCGGTGGCGAGACCAATGAAAAAAGCCGTCGTCACCCTATCTTTGGGAGGGTGACAGATGCCCATTTGCAGACCATGATTGCATCACGCCACTACAGCACAATGGTGCCAACGCATGTCCAGCCAACAGAACTCACGCCTTGGTCAGGTTCTGATCAACAAAGGACTGATTAACCGCGGCCAGCTGGATGCGGCCATTCAACTGCAACTCACCAACCATAAACGCCTAGGTGAGACGCTGATCGAGCAAGGCTGGCTAACTGAACGCCAGCTGAAAAAAGCCCTCAGCAAACAGAACAACCTGCGCCTGGCCGCCACTCTGGTCGCCGCCCTGCTCAGCCCCTTCCAGATTGCCAGTGCCGATGCACCACGCAACCTGCCCAGCGCCATCAGCCAGGAAGAAACCCCGCGCGGCCTGCGCCCGCTGAGCGATATGGAAATGAGTAATGTCAGCGCGCAGGGCCTGGACGATGTACTGCAAGGTTTGTTTCTACAGGCCGGCAGCGGCGACGGCCTGGGCACCGTTGGTCAATTAAGCAAACTGGTAATGCCCGTACTGAGCAGCCTTGAGGCGGAAACCTCGATGAAGGATGTGCAGTACGACACCAGCAAACTGACCTCTGCGATCAATGCCGATGGCTCAGTCAATGTGCGCCTGCCGAGTTCGATTGGTGAGCTGCGCTTCGACAACATCCGCGTTGCTGGCGCCTCACCAGGACAGAGCTTCGGCAGCCTGAGCTTGCACGATATCGACCTGTCGCAGGCCTCACTGCGAATCAGCCTGCACCAATAGAACCGACAGCAGACACCAGCCTTCAGACTGGCAACACAGGCACCGGCTTCTTCTGCCCGTCAATCGCGACAAAGCTAAACACGCCGCTGATTGCCCGTTCGCGGGCATCGCTGCACATGCTTTCGACAAACACCTCGACCTCGACTTTAAGGCTGGTATTGCCGACCTTGATCACTCGCCCAATCAGCTCGACGATCGAGCCGGCGGGAATCGCGTGCTTGAAGTCGATGCGATCAGACGACACCGTCACTAAGGGCAAGCGACAAAAGCGCGTGGCGGCGATAAACGACACTTCATCCATCCAGGCCAGCGCCGTACCGCCAAACAGCGTGTTGTGATGGTTGGTGGTCGGCGGGAATACCGCCTTGGTCACACGGGTTTCCGATAGCTCGATGCGCCGCAGGATTTCTTGCTCTCTCGGGGTCATACCACTACTGCCTGAATCAATCGGATGTGGCTGCCACTGTGCTGCGGGAGGTTCTTATGATTATTTTCACGCTGCCAAACGGGCAGAGCTAAGGCGGGTAAAACTTACCAGTCACCGGCCCAGAAATGCGGATTCCACGCCATCCGGCCACCCAGTCCGCTCTCATCTGGCCAGGCATTCCAGGGCCATCTGGCCACCTGTTCCACGGCCATCCGGCCGGGCAGTCGGAGCGCAGCGACGCAGGGGTGGCAT
>NZ_JAAQXA010000025.1:0-43263 GCF_012985775.1 Pseudomonas sp. WS 5011 | reverse complement strand
CCGGTTGAGTGGCCGGATGGCCGTGGAATCAGTGGCCGGATGCGCGTGGAATGGGTGGCCGGATCAGCGTGGAATCGGTGGTCAGATGCTCATGGAATGGGTGGCCAGATGACCGTGGAATCCGCAGGTCTTCGGTAGCCGTGCCGCTGCTATCGCATGGCTCGCATCCCCCAATTTTGCCCTGGATGGGAGGGCGCCTCATTACTTGTGCAGCACTGATCTTGGCGCTACCCAGGTGCGTCGGTTGTTGCGCTGTATCGAATACGGCGGGATTTTATAAGTTGAGAAGGCTGAACCATCTCACGGGGCCTAGCCCGCAAGCAAGACGAGTATTACGCGCGCCTCAGTGCAGCCGATCAGGGACGCCGGGGTGACCTGGATGGGCGTGGGCAACTGACCCAAGCCGGCTTGGTTGAGTTTGTGCGCTTCATGCTTTCGGTTTGTAAGGACCAGATTCAGTACGCGCGTGAGGCTATGGCAATGCCAGTTCTGCGCGAACGGCTGGCACGAATTGTCCAATTCGAACCTCGCTTCATCCATGCAGGCATCAAACCTGAGGGGGCACGTGCGCTATACCTGCTGATTATTCAGGGTGAGGTATTGCGCGCTGACTTCAAGGCGTACTTCAACCTGCACGATAAGACGGCGGCTAATCAGCTCAAGGAGCTGCTGCTGCTTGGGGTGGTAGAAGCGCCGTCACCCAAGTCTCGCGACCTTTATCCCGGCTTCCCAGTATGGTTCGCTCAACTGCTCTTCCCGGATTTACACAGGCGATTCCAGTAGCAGTTTTTTTGTTGAGTGCAGATACGGCTACTGCCAAAAACCTTAGCCGGTTGTGTTTCACAGTCCTACTAGAGTGCGCACATTCGGTAGGCTCTTTGCGGGACCAGTACAACTGTTCCTCGAATGAGGAAGTTTGCCCTTGCTGTGCGGCGAGTACGAGCATCGCCCTCCCTTCCGCCTGGTCCCGGACGGCAGTGGTGTGGCAGGCAGAAGTCGGCTAGAGGGCTCATTGGCGAATTATCCCTTTAGGCTGGCACAGCCTGCGCTACCGGCCAACGCTGTCGGGCGAAGAGCGAAGAACTGGGGCGATAGCATCAATCATCAGTGCGAGCGATTGCGCACCCTGTTCTGTGCCATCCCACGCATGCCCCAAGGCCTGCTGAATAGCGGGGTGCTGAATAAGCTGAGTGACATCATGAGCTATGCCGATATTAGCATAAGTTAGTGCCTGTTCGACGGCAGGTGTAATGGTTTTTATATGCCCGTTGAGAAACTTGGATATCGTGTATTGAGGTACGCCTGAACGCCTAGAATACTCGCTTTCAGAAACTCCGAGCGCATGAATATGACGACGCAGCTGACTGCGCGCAGTTAGTACTTCGATGCTTGGTTTTATTGCGATTCTTGGCATAGGTATGTACGATATCAAGCCTGGGCAGAGCCAACAAGCCCATAAGCTCTCACGCACTTGGAGGTGGAAGAGAGATGAAAAAACTAGAAGCTATGAAACGATATCGGGCGGTCAAAGACCCTCGCGCCCGACTGGGTCAGGTCATGACCCCTCCGCTCATGGCGGATGCGTTGCTTCGCTTGTTGGGATCATCCGGAGGTAATTGGCTGGAGCTAGGCTCAGGATCCGGGCGGCTGGCGGAGGCGGTACGAAATAGTGCTGCACCGCTAAGCTACGTCGGGGTTGAGCTGGAGCCTTCAATGATTGATCTCTGCCCGAGGCATCCAGGCTTCGAGTATCTGGAGCACGACGTGCTATCCGCCGCGTCGCTGGGATGCTCCCTGGAGGGGAGGGAGTTCGATCATGTTGTCGGCAATCCTCCCTACGGCGTGCACGGCCTTCCGCCCAAAGCCAAAGGCCGACTGTTGCAGTTATGTCCCGATTTGGAAGCTGCGTTTCACTGGACACCGATTGATCTCTATTTTGTGCTTGAGTCCTTATCTCGACTCAAATCGACTGGCACTGGCGCTTTCATAGTCGGGGCAGATATTCCTTGTGGGGCGCAGAGTATCCCCTTCCGGAAAATGCTGATCGAACAGGCTTCTGAAATCGAGTGCTATGAGCTACCCATCAAAGCCTTCGGGCACCGGGTAGAGGTTCAGTCCTATATGCTGATAGTCCGCTTCGGTCGAACTACAGCACAGCACGTCGTCCTAGGCCGGTTGGACGATGAGTTCAACGTTGCCTCCTTGCGCCGTTTTGGACGAGATCTGGCAGTTCAAAATATGGTGCTGACACACCACGAGTTCAGGGAGATGGATGAGCAATTACGGCGAGCGAGCCAAGGCGTCACGATGAAAGATTTGGGCGTATCTATCATCCGTGGAAGCCGCAGCCGCTCAGAATTTTCACAGCTAGGCGTCGCGCATTTTCATACCTCGGACTTCCGCAATTCAGGCATGGAGATTTCGCTCGACGGGAAAGGCTCATCGGATTATCAGCAAGCAACTGTCGGGGACATCTTGCTTCCTCGTGTAGGCACCCGCTGTCTTGAGCATAAGGCTATTGTCGTCAGTGGCCAGGGACCTTATTCCGAGTCTGTTTTCCGGGTACGCGCCCCGGCGAAGCATCAGGACAGAGTAGTCCGCTGGATCACAAGCGATGCCTGCACTGGCTGGCGAAAGTCTGCCGCTCAAGGGGCATGTGCTAAACATCTGACTGTCACATCGCTACTGGGCATGCCTGTACCTGCATAGTTATGAATCGCCCCTAGTTTCGTAGACACCTCTAAGCCTCGCTCAGATTCAACTCTAGGAGCGGGGCGATTGCGCTTTAACTCAGATCTACCTCGTACCAGCGGGCGCAGTGAACGCCAACGGTACGCCCTTTCTTGCGGCGTGGATGGTCGAAAAGAACTCGCGGCCGTCTCTCCGTTGCGCAAAAAAGTGCTGCACCAATCGCCATTGGTTTAGTGCCAAACGGGGAAACCATAAGGCGGTTGCACACGCTGCGAGCCGTAGTCGCATGGAGCGTTTCTGCTAACAAGTCGTACGCAGCTTTTGGGTTGTTGGCCCCACAGAACTTCACCGTTACGTCTTGGTTTGATAGCAACCTGCTGTTTGCCATCAGAGCTTCAAGATCCCAGGTAGCCTGGAACGGAGGTATGCCAAAAACGACGCTGTACTTCTTCATGAAGTGGCCATCGTCCTGGGTGATAGCTCTGGAAAGTCGCCCACCTTCGAAGCCGAGAAATGCTACGAGATGTACTTTGTCCTGCGGATTCAGCATGCCGGAAAAAGGCGGAATTGATTGCGTCGTGAAACCCTCGCTTAAGGCAAATTCGGCTCCTTTGACCGCCGAATCTTCCAGCTCGCGTTTAACATACCGTTCTGGTTCGACGTAAAGAAAACCGATTCGGGGTCGCTTTCCAGAAAAAGTATACGCATACAGCAGCAATGCGATCTCGGCAAAGTCCAAGGTGGTGGCGTCAATCACGATCGAGTCGGCTTTAAACAGCAGTGCAAGGTCCTCAAGTCCGCCATCGTTGGCTCGAAATGTCTGGTCGCCCACAGCCAACGTATACGTTCCAGGATCGTAGCGAACGAGAAAATGCTGACATCCCAGCTTCTTCGAGCGCTCGACTGAGTGCTGGCTTCTTTCGTCCAAGTCATCAGCCCCAACAAACGCAATGTCCATCACTGGAAGTGCGTTGATGCCCTGGTCATCAATCAAATCTTGTCTGATAAATCGCACGGTCACCTCAGAACAGCCGGCCGGTTTGAGGGATTGGCTGATCGTCGTCTTGGCTTTCCACAAGCTGCTTGAGGAGCGATTCAAACTGCTTGTCGGATTGCATAAGAATGATCTCCAACTGATCAGACGTGAGCGTGATTTTCCGACGCTTTCGATAACTGATTTTGAAGTGCGGTGCATAGATGGTGTTCAGTACTAGCTCGTATTGCACGGAGTCATACACCGCTTTGCCTTTGGTATCGTCCATCTCCCTGAGCACCGACCATATTTTCGCTTCCCGCAGGATCGCCACGGCCGTTTCAGAAAGCGGCGTCGAGTTGGCGCCACTCACGGAAAAGTGATTGATCTCAGGTTCGCTTTGACTACGGCGCTTGTTATACCCCTCGAAAAGGCTACCGAGGCGGCGGGCAAAATCGAGCAACCGATCGCCATGTGGCCCTAGCTGGACGATGTCCTCGAACATTGCAGCCGACACTTGTTGTGCTGCAATCGCCTGATTCTCACAGCTCACCCGGAGAGGATCCGAAATATCACTGGCGGACAGCCGCTGGTACCCCAGCAACAGGGTGGTATGGCAGAGTTCCATAAAAAAGCGGAGGTTTGGCGAGGCGATTTTGCAGAATCGAGAAAAGCCGGAGTAAAGGATGTTTGGTCGCCTGGGGAGGCCCGCATATAGGTGGAACAAACACCCATAGAGGTTGTTATCGACCCAGCCTCCGGTTTTATAGAACGGATCACTCGCCAGTTTGCCGTTCTCTAGCAGATGGTGGAAAAGCTTTACCGCATCCCTACCGGCCTGGCTCTTACGGTGGAGGATGGCGCCCAGCACCACTGTTGCCTCAGCGTATTCCTCGCTGATCAGTGTTTCTGGGTCTATATGGCTAGCAAGCCCCTGCTGCTCCAACCCTTTCCTAATGAACTCAGTTACACGCCGACGTAGCGCGGCATCCTGCAAGGCTTCGCGTGCAATCTCAGGAGCTTGCAACTCGGGCAACACTTGTTTGACGTAGCCGAGGATGTCTCTTCTGTACTCATCGGAAAGGCGGTGCGGCAGATGCACAGGGTCGTGCAGCAACTCTGGCTTGAATGCAGGATATGAGGCGTATCCACCCGCTTGGCAAATCTTGAAGAGAAAAAGCTCTGCGGCAAGAACCTCGAACATCCCCTCTCGATCCAGCAACAATTTTTCTATGTCGATAGTGCGGATGTCATGCGAAGCCATGATCCGCTCTTCGCTGCTGGTTTTGAAATCGGTGACTGCATCTCGCTTGTGGGCAATGTGGACTGTGATGTGCTGCTGCGGATGCTTAATTGCATCACACACAATCTCGCGATGTCGCTGAAGAAGGTTCTCAAATTCGTCGACGAAGACTCTAAAGGATACCGAGCTAAGCCGTGAAGAATGCTTTGCAAGATCTGCAGCCAGGGCCGGAATGATCTTCGTGAAATGAACGAATTTAGGCTCCTGGCACCGCCCCGGATTTCGTACCCAAAGATCAAATTCCGCCAGTAGCACCTCGACTCGCTGCTCCAACGCCTCGAAGCTAGGCTCCGAAAGATCAAGCTGTGTTGTGAGTGTGACACCCAGTTTTACACCACTCAGATCCAGCGCACCGTTTTGTAGATTTCTAGCAGCGCTGATTCCCCGAACAGCCTGACAAGCTTCGTTGATTAGGTTTAACGTCAGGTAGTGGGAGAACGCGTGGCCATCTTGCTGCTCTGGAAGCCAGGTAGGGCTCAACAGTGCACAGAAGCCCGTGTCGGGGCGGAAATACAGTCCGATCTGATCGAACTCACTGTCGCTAATCTGCTCGCGATTAGCACTGAATCTGGATCCATGGCAGAAGTAGCGCAGCAGCATCGTTTTGCCACAGCCGCGCCCGCCCAACACTCGCACCGACTTGTTGTCGCCAAAGATGCTGATTTCCTGGAAAAACGGAGGGACGATGAATTCCTGGGAGACATCAGGTGGCAGGATGTCCGCCCGGTTCTTCAGGAATGCATCTGCTATCGCTTGCATAGCCATCACCTTGTGAGCAGCGCCGCCCACTTACCTGAGCTGGCCCAGAGCATGGACAGAGAGTTATTGGGTGTCGAATGTTCGAAGCCTAGGACAAGTCCCAGGTCAAACTTCCCAAGCTTCGGTATTTCGTGTTTAGCAGCGATCCGGTTGTAGAAGCCCTTAACGTCATCGACGGTGTTGACACCATCTACCCCCCAGATACCGGGGCGGACTTTTAGCTCGCAGAAGAAATTATGCTGGCCATCGAAGATTTCCACCGGAAGGACGGTCAGCCAAGGGCAGTTGTCTTTGAGAGTTTTCAGACCCTCGCTATGAGCGATCAGAGGACAGTAAACGATATGGACGCCCTCTTTTTCATGCAGGGCATGTTCCTTTGCGAATGTGTCGAACTGAGTACCCGTGCCCAGCATGTCATCAACAAAAACCAGGCAACGGACCTTTTTTGAAAGCTCACCAAGCGCATCTGGCCGGCAGGTTAGAAATTTGGATATTCCGGCCCGCCGTTTGTACTGGCGAATGATTAAGGCGCCGCTTTTGCCCGTGTCGAACGCGCGGCTGCCGTCCACACCAACAATCCGGATCGGATAGCCGCTGTCGTTGAGTTGCAGCACTTTGAGGAAGCTTTCGATGTCGGGGTGGGGGAAATGGCCAATTTCCCGGAGATACGTCGGCAATAGGCAGTGGAGCAGGTGGTCGATAGAGCTGTCGATCATCGCCTGTGAGCGATAGATCAGGCGGTTCAGCATGCATGCCGCCAGGTAATTCTCTTCATCGGTACGAAAATTTGAAATCCAGCGGTCGAGTCTAGTTTCGTCGATGCCGGTGATAGCGCTTTTCTTGAGAAGGACGCGAAAGCGCTCCAAGACATCCTCAAGCAGGCCATAGTTTGCGTCTGGGACATGAAACACCATAGACCATCCTTTGCTATGTGGGCTGCGTCTTCGGCCTTGCTCCCTGCCGAAGCACTACAACTGTTAACAGAGCGAGATTGCATGCAAAACACACCAGCATGCAATACGTCCCAGAGCAGAAGCGTTCACTTTTGCTACAGGTAAGTGAAGGGGGAGCGGTCGTTATTCGCTGATGCGATTGAGTTCCTTGTATTCATCCCACTCCATGCCCAGAGCAGATGCAGTTCTGCGGTGCCGATCCAAACGCCAGGCCTGCTCTTGATCAGAAGACACGTCAAGAGTGTGAGCGCAGAACCGTTCGGGTCTTTGCCAGTTGCCTCCTGAGCCTTGACGTAAACCTCAATCCGCTTTTGTTGCCGATATTCATCAACCGAAATGCCTATAGCCTCAATGACGGTAGGGCTCATTGAAGTCAATGGTTTCCGCCAGTATGGGTTTTTCGATGAAGGATTTGGCGCGGGCTTCCTGTAGCTGTTCTTTGAAACTCATGGTGCTGGTGGCCATGCTAACGGGGTAGAACCCCACCGACCTCGAAGCTCCAAACGTAAACGTCGAACGCCGGTAATAGCAACTTGGCAGGGATGGCATAAGTTTCTGAACACCGGATCAGGTCTTCTTTTTAAGCTGTGAAACCGGCCGCTCCAACATTGATTGCGTTAGCCCGTGCATATCCGCATTGGCTTGCCAGATCAAAAACCGGCTATGCATATCTCGAACAGCAGCTGCCAGCTTCTGATTGGTCGCTGTCAGTTCCTCAATGCGCTCGTTGGCTGCCTGAATATCGCTAATCCAGCCCGGCTTCAGCTTCTTAGCCTTCAATCCCGCCTTGGCATTCTTCATTGCTAAATCCACGGCAGGTAGATTCATCAGCGACTGGCGAGCACGACTGATACCCAGTTTTTCTTTGCAGGCGTCAACGAGCAAAGGCCAGGTCAGCTTCGGCTCTGGCCATTCCTCAATCAGCTTAATGATGCGTTTCTCATCCTTTGGCGTTAAATGGCCCATCGCTAACCCTCGATCTCATCCAGCAAAGCCAAGACGTCATCCAGCGATGGCAACGCCTCTTGCGTCTGGTTCTCTTCAATGAATTTGACTTCGATCAGCCCCGACATTGCGGCGGCGTTCTTGGTAAGGGTCCAGCCGTTATCGGCGTTCCACACAATGGCACCGTTTTCGAGTTCGGGGTTTTCCAGCGTTTGGATGAGCGCTTCGCACTTAAAGAGCCTCTCACCCAGTTTTTTTGCCGACTCCGAGGCCCCAAACACACCCCGAGACTGCGCATCCAGGGCTTTTTCGAGGCGGCGTTTGAGGTCGTCGCGTTCTTCCTTGAGGTTGGCCAACTTCACCTCATCCCCCTTGACGCAGCCAAGCCGCCCGCAGTCCAGGCAAGCGCCCATTTTCGGGCAGGGCTCGGACGCGAAGTTGTGCACACAAACGCCGAGATGGGTTTGATGGATAATGCGGTCTTGCTCACCCTCTTGCAGTTCCCTCACATCAGCCAGGTTCAGCGGCTGATTGGTTTTGACCTTGTCCAGACGCTGAGCAGCGGTGCTGTGCTTCGTTTGTGGGTGGTAATCCGCAACCCTTTGGGTGCGTTCCTCGACGGTTTCATGGTTGTAGACCGACCCCATCGACGTGCGCCCGGAGAAAGCATCAATCAAGAGCTGCGACAGACCCGCCCGGTGCATCTGCGTGTTTAATTCGTGCCGAAACGCGTGCGTTTTGACCTTGAGACCTTTGTATCCCCAGCGCTCGAACAGACTTTTCTTGTTCGGGTCGTTCGGGCCGCCTAATTGCGTATTGAGGCGGTCAGTATTCGCCGCGATCTCCACGCCAAGCCCGCTTTTCGAAGTCGCCCCACCTGAGGCCATAGCCATTGCTCCCGTGCGTACTGTGAACAACGCATCACGGTACTTCACTCGACGAGCTTTGATTCCCGTATTCGGCGTGGTGTACGGAAAATCCTTTGGAAGATACTTATCCCGCAACAGTACATTGAGTCTGCGCAGCGTGAGCACAAACCGGTCGTCAAACTCATAACGCAGGACTCCTTGCCTGCCCTTAATAGTTATTTTCCTCCCTCTGCTGGAGTCCCAGCCGTCAAGAAACTCGGTCAAGAGGGCTCGGGCGGTGGGGCTGAGAGCCTTTTGCTGCTTTATGCCTTTCAGGAACCTTTTGAATACGTTTCGCGGGCGATCGGTCTTAATAACGGAGAGTTTCAGTGCGGAACAGGCTTCCGCGTATGTCAGCGGCTCATCAGGCCCCTTGGATGGGACTCCTTCATGGGGCGGAAACTCATCGGGATGATCTTCCAGCCAGGCGGCGTAAGTCCGCGCTTCGTCAGTGATCGGTTTCAGTAACTCGATGCTCCGCTCGACGACCGGCTCCATCTCAGGCTTAACGACGGCCTTAAGTATCACCTCGTTCATCTTTTCGGCGTACCAGCGCAGGAACATGCGCTGATTGCCCTGGGTATCCTCTTTGAAGACGATGCAATCCAACTCAACATCCGCCAATTCACCCACGCGGCTGGGTGTGCTCAGCAACAGCGCACAGGCGGATGTCACTATGATGTCGAGGGGGGTGGTCAATTCGTTATTGAACACTTCCCCGAGGGCTTTGATTGCTTCAGGGTCGGGCAGCTTCTGCTCCTGATTCGCTCTTTGCTGTTTGAGCGTGCCGGCCGGCCTCTGCTTCAGCCAAGATTCCCACCGGAAATCCGATTTGAGCAGTTTTTTTTCCCGCATCAGATTGATGAGTGCGTCAAGTGACTTACTGATATCGTATGCTGTATTGCCTTTTGTCCATTGACGCTGCATGTGGTCGCACGCTTTATTACAGGTAGCGGCGGACACCTGCGTCACATCACGCGTGCCGGTCAGCTCGAACAGGGCGGCTTCCAGCGCCTTCAATGCGCTCAGCCAGTCCTTCGTCTGGCTTTTCTGCAAATACACCCTTCGGTACACCAGAATGGCTTTGGCAAAATCGGTGAAGGGTGCCTGCATCGCCTTTTGGGCAGCTCTGGTCGATCCAAGCGCAGAGAAGCTACAGCCTTTGAAGCCATGCTGGTGCCAGCTGGTGTCTTCCCAGCGAATACTCGCGCGCACTCGATTGGGAATGCCCTTGAGCAGGGTCAGTTTTCCCCACTCGATAAATGCCGCGAGCTGATCCTCAGCAGCCAGTTGGCTCTGGGGCTTAAAGTCGATAACGTTGTTTGGCGTTTCAGTCATTCGCCTTTCCCTCTGATTGGCGCATGGCCTCGCAATCCAGAATGACTTTGCGGCAAGCCAGAATGGCTCGATCCCAAACCACGCCGGTAGTTTTATCCGTGTCAATGGTTTGTTCTCGACGACTCTCCAGTCGCTTAAGGACCGCGTGGTGATCGGCGTACAGAAGGGGTTGGAACTTTCCGCATGCGTAACAGGTGTACGGAGCATCGAGATGGCAGGCGGCAGTGGCACCGCAAACTGCCAAATCTTCGATTTGTCGATCCGCTCGGTCCCCGTTTATCGCTGAGGTACGATCCGTGACGATAATCCCGGTGAACGCATTCACCACCAGGGTCAGATGGTCGCTCATCTTCGCGTCGATCAACCCCAGCAATTCCGCCGACACGGCACGGTACTTTCGCACTGTATTAGTATTCTTGTGCATCAATGCGCTGGCCATCGCCCACTCATTCAGCCCCGCATTGGAAAGGTCCGTGCCGAAGGTGTGCTTGAACCGGTGGGCCCGTGTCACTTTCAGCGGCTGATGGGTGCGAGGCGAAGTCGGAAAGCCCTCCATCTGCTCGATGCGAGCAAGCCATTGCCCGACCACGCGTCCTGAGACATGAAAGGTCGAATCCGGCGCCTCTTCGAGGCCTTTTTGCAGGGGGCTATCGAGCAGCACAGGAGGGGTCCGCAGCTCCTGAGGTTGTGCTTTGTCAGCATCCAGTCTCTTACGGAAGAGGGGAACATTCTTAATGGCTACATCCCAGTTGGCACCGTCTGGATACGCTTGCCAGAGTTGGGCCAAAACGATTGCTTTGTAGGCCTGCACGATGTTGTAGAGGTCCTCATCCAGAGGGAATGTTTCGGCCTTTCTTCGCCAGCCCGTCTCGTCGCCGCTTTGCTTTGCCCAGTGAATCAGTATCTTGTAGCCTTGGTCAGTCTTCCTGAAGTCATCAAAAACCATCATCCTGTTTTGATGGCCACGCTGCCCGTAGATCATCGAGATGCACAGGTAAAGGAACTGCTCGGGGCCTAACTGACCGCGCCAAAACATCTCATGTATCCACTGGTGCAGCGAGTTCTGTTCAAACTGTGTTAACGGGCCTTTCTCTGGGTCCAGGCTGAGGATCGCATCGTTACTGGATTTCGGTTTCCTTGGCAGTTCCTTGTAGGCATCGATCAGGGGGAGCGGCGGACGCTGTTCGAGTGATTCGCAGTCGTGCCAAAACGCAATAAAAGCGGCAATGGAACTAAACTCACTATCACTAAAGCGCTCCCGCAGATCGATCAAGTGATCCTCGTTGAGCGGGTCAAGCCCGGCCTGAGCAGTCCGCGACAACACACTGGAGGTGTAAACAATCGTGCACGCCGCCACATCGGCCATTCGGTACGCCAGGGCGGCGTGCAACCAGGGCTGCCAATCCGGCGAGACGCAGTCAATAGCAGCTTTCCAGTTGACTGAATAACCAGCCGATTTGTCCGGTTTCCACATCGGTTCGGCTGGTGTGAACAGCTCACCACATTTCGCCAAGCGAGGCGTGTTTAGCCATGCATCAAGGGTGTCCTTAGTGGGTGCCTGTAGTGCTTCCACAGCCATGTTCACTCTGAACCTCCTTGTATTGTGCCGGCCTTCTGACGGCTGGCCGTAAACCGCTCGGCCCGTTTCTGTATCGCTTTGTCTGCCTCTTCCTTCCAGAATTTCGCGCCGTAGAGGCCGGGCATGTTCGAGTCGGGACTCCAGCCGAACATCCATGTGAGGATCTTTTGAACTTGCGTGGTGCGATCCTCCGGCGTGAGCGCTGCCAGTTCCTCACGCATGCTTTCCAGCATCGTGTAGACCGCGTCATGCCTCAAAATATGCGGGTGCACATGAGCCAGTTCCGGCGCTATTTCTCGAATCCGGGGCAGAACGCCATCCACTGCCTTGATGGTCAGAGGTCCGCCCTCATTTCGCTTGTGCGCCACCAGCAAAAACGGATGCCTTCTCGCTCGCGATGCGCCGCTACGGTGCTTTCTGTGGCGATATTTCGATTCGTACTCAGTGATTGCGTCATACAGGTCATCGGTCATCACCAGCATGCGCTCGTGGGTTTTGAATTGCGGGGCCATCGTTCGTGGATCGAGGCTCTCATCCTCTAGGTTGACCACCGCTAGTTGACGACTGTGCCAGTGAATATCGCTGGTCTTGATCAGCAGCATCTCGGAGCGGCGCAGCCCCATGTCGAGACCCAACAGCAAAATGATGTAGTTACGCAGCCTGATGGCCTCATCTGAAAAGGGATTCTCGGCGCTATCCGGATGCATTATTTCCAGCAAGCGAGTTCGCTCCTGACTCGTAAGCCCCTTCATTTCGTCCGTTCGCGTTTTTTTCCACGCAGGGCTGGCCGCTTTGATCTTGCGGTTGATGCGCTTCTTCACATCGTCAACCGCCTCATATCGTGATGAGTGATCACCCAACTTGTCATAGAGGAAGGCCAGATAATCGCGTACCGCCTCGATTCGCTGCCGCGCATGGACTTTGCCAACGGATTTGTAGGCAGTCGGATGCAAACGCATCCCCGCATACTTCATGGCCAGGGTTTCCTTGCTGAACCCCGCGTCCGACACAAACCGAGAAAGTTCAGTGTCTGTCAGGTATTGGCTGGCAGGGCGCTGTTCGATGCGAGAAATCAGATCAATAGAGGAAAAAGCTAGAAACTGCTCAAGCACAACTAGATGCTCAAGGTACTTCTTTGTTGTTTCCAGTGCTCTGCCCGAGTGCTCCATGGTCAAGTAGAGGTTGGGGTAGTAAACCGGGATGTAGTCTTGCACCAGCAGCTTTCTGCGAGCACCATTCACCACCTGCTCTATGACCTGGAGACCCATATTGCTCCCTCATAAAAAATAACTTTTCTAAGTATAGTCAGGAACAAGTATGGGTCAACGCAAAATCTAACGTTTTGCTTTCCAGAATTTAAGCGCTTGCCGCTACCATAAAGCACTGAAAAACAGGATTAAAGGCGAATCAAACCATGTCCAAAAGTGACAAAGCAGGCAAAACAGGCTCTTACGTATACACCATGCATCGGCTCGGCAAAGTCGTACCGCCGAAGCGGGAAATCCTCAAGAACATCTCCCTGTCGTTCTTCCCAGGCGCGAAGATCGGCGTACTCGGCCTCAACGGCTCGGGTAAATCCACCCTGCTGAAAATCATGGCGGGCGTCGACACCGAGTTCGACGGCGAAGCCCGTCCGATGCCGGAGCTGAATATCGGCTACCTGCCGCAGGAGCCGCAGCTCGACCCGAGCAAAACTGTGCGCGAAGTGGTGGAAGAGGCCGTGAGCCAGATCAAGGACGCCCAGGCGCGTCTGGATCAGGTCTACGCCGCGTACGCCGAGCCGGATGCCGACTTCGACAAGCTGGCCGCCGAACAGGCCAAGCTCGAAGCCATTCTGCAGACCAGCGACGGCCACAACCTCGAGCGTCAGCTGGAAGTTGCGGCGGATGCCCTGCGTCTGCCGGCCTGGGACGCCAAGGTTGAACACCTGTCCGGTGGTGAGAAGCGCCGCGTGGCCCTGTGCCGTCTGCTGCTCTCAGCCCCGGACATGCTGCTGCTGGATGAGCCAACCAACCACCTGGACGCCGACTCGGTGGCCTGGCTGGAGCACTTCCTCCACGACTTCCCGGGCACTGTGGTCGCGATCACGCACGACCGTTACTTCCTGGATAACGTCGCCGGCTGGATTCTCGAACTCGACCGCGGCGCGGGTATCCCTTACGAAGGCAACTATTCGGGTTGGCTGGAAGCCAAGTCGGATCGTCTGGCCCAGGAGTCCAAGCAGCAGTCAGCCCATGAAAAGGCCATGAAGGAAGAACTGGAGTGGGTGCGCAAAGGCGCCAAAGCCCGTCAGTCGAAGTCCAAGGCGCGTCTGCAGCGTTTCGAAGAAATGCAGTCGCAGGAATTCCAGAAGCGCAGCGAGACCAACGAGATCTACATCCCGGTTGGCCCGCGTCTGGGCGACAAGGTCATCGACTTCGTTAACGTCAGCAAAGGCTACGGCGACCGCGCGCTGATCGACAACCTGTCGTTCAGCATGCCCAAGGGCGCCATCGTCGGCGTGATCGGCGGTAACGGTGCCGGTAAATCGACCCTGTTCCGCATGCTGATGGGCAAGGAACAGCCGGACTCGGGCAGCATCGAGATCGGTGAAACCGTGCAGCTGGCCTGCGTGGACCAGAGCCGTGACGACCTCGACGGCAGCAAAACCGTGTGGGAAGCCGTGTCTGGTGGTTCCGACATGATCAAGATCGGCAACTATGAAGTGCCGTCGCGCACCTATGTCGGGCGCTTCAACTTCAAGGGTGGCGACCAGCAGAAGTTCGTCAAGGACCTCTCCGGTGGTGAGCGCGGCCGTTTGCACCTGGCGTTGACCCTGAAAGAGGGCGCCAACGTGCTGCTGCTGGACGAACCGTCCAACGACCTCGACGTGGAAACCCTGCGTTCGCTGGAAGAAGCGCTGCTCGACTTCCCGGGCGCCGCCATTGTGATCTCTCACGATCGCTGGTTCCTGGATCGCGTGGCGACCCACATCCTGGCGTATGAAGATGACTCGCATATCGAGTTCTTTGAGGGCAACTACACCGAGTACGAAGCGGATCGTAAAAAACGCCTGGGCGACGCAGCCGCGCAGCCGCACCGCGTGCGTTACAAGAAGCTGGCCCAATAAGTCACGCAGCAATACAAAACGGAGCCGCAAGGCTCCGTTTTTGTTTGTCTGGCGCTACAGCAGCCAGGTGGCCAGGCTGAAATAGAACAGCAGGGTGCAGAGGTCGGCCAGTGCCAGGGTCACCGGCCCTGCGGCAATCTTCGGGTCCAGTTTAAGGGCGTGCAGCAGGGCGGGAATGCTCAGGCCGATCAGGCTGGCGGCGCACAAGGACAGCAGAATACTGCCACCGATAACCACTCCTGCCAGCGCTTCTCCGCGCCATAACCAGACGATCAAGCCGACCACGCTGCCGCAGGCGCTGCCAAGCAGGGCGGCGGTAATCAGCTCGTGGCGCAGGTTGCGTAGGTACCAGTGCAGCGTTGGGCTGACACTGCGCAACGCCTGGATGGTCACCGACATGGATTGAATGCTGACGCTTTCGCCAAGGCCCAGCACCAGGGTGAGAAAAAACGCCAGCACCAGGCTGTTGGCCAGGGTCAGCTCATAGAAACTGACGAGAACTGCACACAGGGTGCCGCTGGCGATGGTTGCCATCAGCCAGGGTACGCGCAGGCGGAAGGCCCACAGCGGCGAAGCGGCGCCTATCTGATTGACATGAAAACCCAGGGTTTCAAACAACGCATCGGCCTGGTCGCGCTGACGCAGGTCATAGCTTTCATCATTGAGCAGGGCAATATCGACAATGCCGCAGATGCGCTTCTGATCATCCACGATAGGCAGCGCCAGATATTTGTGGCGGGTCAGCAATTGGCAGGCTTGCAGGATGCTGGCGCTTTCCTTGAGCGCAACCACGGCGGTGTCCATGAGTTCGGCCAGTTGTTTGTCCAGTGGCGCGGTCAGCAGGCGCCGGCTTGGCAGAACACCCAGTAAAACCCGCTCATCGTTGACCACATAAAAATAGATGATGCGTTCGCCCAGCCCCTGCTGGCGAATGTCTTCCAGGGCTTCTCTGACATTGAGCCGGTGTGATAGCGCGGCATAGTCAAGGCGGGCAGCATGCGTGACGGGTAATTGCATGTGTTGGTTGATTGGCATAAAGGGCTTTGATCCGGTCCGGCGAACTGCCGCGAAGGGTACACCAATGCTGCGTACTGACTGCTGCCCTGAATCAATTCTTGATCCCTGCTGCTGCGCTGTTCCAGAATCACTGCACCTCTGCGGCCACAGCCGCCCGATGTAAGGATTTGCAATGTCCAAGCCCAGCCTTGCCGCGTTACGCCTGCCCCCTGATGCACTTACCCGTCCCTTTTCCCCTGAGCAGTTCAACTTCACCGATACCGAAGACCTGGAGCCCTTCCGCGGCGTATTGGGTCAGGAGCGCGCCGTCGAGGCGCTGCAGTTCGGCGTGGCGATGCCGCGCCCCGGTTATAACGTGTTTGTTATGGGGGAGCCCGGTACCGGGCGTTTCTCCTTCGTCAAACGCTACCTCAAGGCTGAAGCCAAGCGCCTGGAGACGCCGGCTGACCGGGTGTATGTCAACCATTTCGATGAACCGCGCGAGCCGCGCGCGCTGGAGTTGCCGTCCGGTACTGCCGGCGAGTTTCTCGCTGACATCAACGGCCTGATCGATAACCTGCTGGCGACCTTCCCGGCGGTGTTCGAGCACCCCTCGTTCCAGCAGAAGAAAAACGCCATCGACCGCGACTTCAACAAGCGCTACGACCAGGCCCTGGATGTGGTCGAGCGCCTGTCGCTGGAAAAGAGCGTCGCCCTCTATCGTGACAGCAGCAATATCGCTTTTACCCCGATGCTCGATGGCAAGGCGCTGGATGAGGCCGAGTTTGCCCAGCTGCCGGAAGCCGAGCGCGAGCGCTTCCATGCCGATATCGCCACCCTGGAAGAGCGCCTCAACGAGGAGCTGTCCAGTCTGCCGCAGTGGAAGCGCGAGTCGAGCAACCTGCTGCGTCAGCTCAATGAAGAAACCATCACCATCGCCCTGCAGCCGCTGCTCGCGCCGCTGTCGCAGAAGTACGCGGAAAACGCCGGGGTCTGCGCCTACCTGCAGGCGGTGCAGGTTAATCTGCTGAAAACCGTGGTCGATCAACTGGTCGAAGTGGAAAAAGCCGATGCGCAGACCCGCAAGCTGCTCGAAGAACAGTACTGCCCGAGCCTGGTGGTCGGTCATCACGCCCAGGGCGGCGCTCCGGTGGTGTTCGAACCGCACCCGACCTACGACAATCTGTTTGGCCGCATCGAATACAACACCGATCAGGGCGCGCTCTACACCAGCTACCGCCAGCTGCGCCCTGGCGCGCTGCACCGCGCCAACGGCGGTTTTCTGATTCTGGAAGCGGAGAAGATGCTCGGCGAGCCGTTTGTCTGGGATGCGCTCAAGCGCGCGCTGCAATCGCGTCAGCTGAAAATGGAGTCGCCGCTCGGTGACCTCGGTCGCATCGCCACCGTGACCCTGACTCCGCAGATGATTCCGCTGCACCTCAAGGTGGTGATCATCGGCTCGCGCCAGCTGTATTACACGCTGCAGGATCTCGATCCGGACTTCCAGGAGATGTTCCGCGTGCTGGTCGATTTCGATGAAGACATCCCGCTGGCCGACGACAGCCTGGAGCAGTTCGCCCAGCTGATGAAAACCCGCACCTCGGAAGAGGGCATGGCACCGCTGACTGCGGCTGCTGTAGCGCGTGTGGCGACCTACAGTGCGCGCCTGGCCGAGCATCAGGGGCGTTTGTCGGCGCGTATTGGTGATCTGTTTCAACTGGTCAGCGAAGCCGACTTTATCCGCAGCCTGGCTGGGGATGAAGTGACCGACGCCGGGCATATCGAGCGCGCGCTAAAGGCCAAGGCCACGCGCACCGGTCGCGTCTCGGCGCGGATCATCGACGACATGCTGGCCGGTATCATCCTCATTGATACCGCCGGTGCGGCCGTGGGCAAGTGCAACGGCCTGACTGTGCTTGAAGTCGGCGATTCGGCCTTTGGCGTACCCGCGCGGATTTCCGCCACGGTCTATCCGGGTGGCAGCGGCATCGTCGACATCGAACGTGAGGTTAATCTCGGCCAACCGATCCACTCCAAGGGCGTGATGATCCTTACCGGTTACCTGGGTAGCCGTTACGCCCAGGAATTCCCCCTGGAGATCTCCGCGAGCATCGCCTTGGAGCAGTCCTACGGTTATGTCGACGGTGACAGCGCCTCGCTCGGTGAGGTCTGCACGCTGATCTCGGCCCTGTCGCGCACGCCGCTCAAGCAGTGTTTCGCCATCACCGGCTCGATCAACCAGTTCGGTGAAGTGCAGGCGGTGGGTGGGGTCAACGAGAAGATCGAAGGCTTCTTCCGCCTGTGCGAGGCCCGCGGCCTTACGGGCGAGCAGGGCGCGATCATTCCGCACTCCAACGTCACCACCCTGATGCTTGATGAACGGGTGCTGCAGGCGGTACGTGCCGGGCAGTTCCATATCTATGCCGTGCGTCAGGTCGATGAGGCGCTGAGTCTGTTGGTCGGCGCGGATGCCGGCTCACCGAATGAGCAGGGCCAGTTCCCGGCGGGCAGCGTCAATGCGCGGGTGGTTGAACGTCTGCGTGATATCGCCGCCATGGGCATGGAAGAGGAGGACAAAGAGGAGCCGAAGAAGGAAGAACCGGCTGCTGCGGCCAAGGAGAAGAAGCCTCGGGCGAAAAAACCGGCGGCTGAATGACCGTCCGGCTGCGACAATTCGCCCGGTGGCTGGTCAGTCACTGAGCGAATTGCTCCGCCGGCCCGCGCGCCTGGCTCAGGCCGGCTTTTCCTCACTTCATCCACACAGTTATCCACAGCAAGCGGGGATAACTGTTGGCTTCCCAGTGGCGCTCGCTCGGGTGTAGGCTGAAGACCTGCTCCCGAGAGGGTCATCGCCATGGTGCGCAGCCTCAATCTCACCCGTCACTGCTTGGGCCTGGACACCCGTATTGAATGCGTGGTGTTGCCGCTGGCCGGTAACAACGGCCTTTGGACGCTGATTTGTGCGGCAGGCATGGCTGGGGCGCAGCCTTCCACGATTAAGGCACAAGGCCCATTCCACGGGGCTTTTGCTGCTGAAAGCATCCTTGTCGATATCGCTGAAAACCTGCAGGGCATGGGCTATGAGCAAGCCGCTGATGTGCCGATCTGGCGCCTGCATATCCAGGCGGAGTTGCGTCGCCTAAACGGTGATCGTGGCCATCCACTGCGCGACTGCCAGCGCCATCCAGACATCTGAGCAGGCGTCTGGCGAGTTTCTGACCAGCCTCCTGGAAGCCGCTGCCGTGCAAGCGTGCAGTCATTCATCCTGAGCCTGCCCACAAGGTTATCCACAGTTGTCGGGGATAACTGCAACGAGCCTTGATTGCCACACGCCAGGGTTGTCTGGACGGGGGCGCTGGGTATACTCGCCGGCAGTCTTGAACCCTGAGTGAGTCCTTATGGAACGCATTATCGAAAATGCCATGTATGCCTCGCGTTGGCTGCTGGCGCCCATCTATTTCGGCCTGTCGCTGGCCCTGTTGGCGCTGGCGTTGAAGTTCTTTCAGGAAGTTTTTCACATCCTGCCCAACGTCTTTGCCATGGCTGAAGCAGACCTGATTCTGGTGCTGTTGTCGCTGATCGATATGGCGCTGGTGGGCGGTCTGCTGGTGATGGTGATGATCTCCGGTTACGAGAACTTCGTTTCCCAATTGGATATCAAGGAAGGCACCGAGAAGCTCAGCTGGCTGGGCAAGATGGATTCCAGCTCGCTGAAGATGAAAGTGGCGGCTTCCATTGTGGCGATCTCCTCCATTCATCTGCTCAAAGTGTTCATGAATGCGCAGAACATCCCCGATACCAAGCTGATGTGGTACGTGATCATCCATATGGCCTTTGTGCTCTCGGCGTTTGCCATGGGCTACCTGGACAAGCTCACCAAGCACGATCACTGATCGTTTGCCGCTGGACCTGCCGCCCGGCCGTTGCAAAACGGACGGGCGGTTTGGTTTGTGCCTTGTGCTTTTGCTGTGTTGTACAAGAATTGTATTCGTATATATTTTTGTATAACTTTGCTTGCCCGAGGACGTAGCCATGAATCTTCAAGAGCTGTCACAGCATGCCCATTCCGGAAATATCGACGCCCTCAACCTGATCTCGATTGAGGGCGGCATCTACTTGTTGGAAGCGCACATGGATGGTCGGGTCCATCCACTCAACGATGGCCAAGGCAAAACCTTGCACCTGCGCTCTGTTGAGCATGCGCGCGACCTGCTGCACGACTTACCGCGTATCCCGTTCCACCTGGTGCACGCTGTGGTGCATGACGAGATGTGCGGCATGCAGGACGGCACCCAGGACACCCTGCGCGTACCGATTTCCTTCAATTCGTCCTGGTAATGCCTTGAACCCCACAACCCTGCTGCTTGCTCGCCCGCTGGCTGTTATCGATGTGCAAATCACCGGCATGCATCCTGACAAGGACTGCATCTGGGAAATTGCCGTGTTGCAGGTCGAGGCGGGTTCGGTGGTGGCGCGCCACTCCTGGTTGTTAAAGCCCGCATGTGCGCTGCCCCGCACTGTTTCGAGGCTGTCAGGTGTGTTACCGGCAGAGTTGGACGAGCAGCCTGTGTTTGCCGAGATTGCTGGCGAGCTGTCCCGGTTGCTGGAAGGGCGGGTGGTGGTCGGGCACAACCTGCGTGTGGCGCATGCATTTTTGCGGCGGGCCTTCACTCTCGCAGGCCTGTCGGTGCGTTACCGGCAGTTGTGCACCGTGCGGCTCGCGCGTGCCGCCTGGCCGGATTTACCGGATTACAGTCTGGAGGCGCTGTGTGAGCGTCAACAGATCCGGCGTTTCTTCCGTCATCGCGCACTACCGGACGCTGATGCCGTTTGGCAGTTGCTCTCCAGTTTGCAATCGCAGGTGCCCGCTGAGCTACTGGACGTTCAAGTGCAACGCCAACTACGCAAAGCGGCAGTCCCTCGGTTCCTCAGTGCTGAGCGATTGCAAGCGCTGCCTGCGCGGCCGGGTGTTTACTACTTTTATGGCGACAACCAGGCGCTGCTGTATATCGGCAAAAGCCGTAATGTGCGTCAGCGTGTGCAATCGCATTTCCAGAATGATCACCACAGCCGTCGAAGCCTGCAGGTGGCTCAGCAGATCCGTGAGGTGCGCGTGCAGCCTACAGCCGGCGAGCTGGGTGCGCTCTTGCTGGAGGCTGCGGAGGTCAAGCGGCTTTTGCCGTTGTATAACCGGCAACTGCGGCGCCAGCGTGAACTGCTGACGTGGAGCCTTAGCCAGTCTCCGGGCGGTTGGCAGCTGGCATTGCAGGGTGTCGACACCCATGCACCGATTGACAGCAGTGTTGGTTTATTCCGCTCACGGCGTCAGGCTCAGGACTGGCTGCGCAGCCAGGCGCGCAAGCATCAGTTGTGTTTACGCCTGATCGGTCTGGAAGCGGGCATGGGCGCGTGCTTTGCCACTCAACTGGGCGGCTGTCAGGGCGCCTGCTGCGGGCAAGAGCCGCGCGCTGCGCATGATGCCCGGCTGCTGGCCGCCTGCGAACAGCTGCGTACGGTGGCCTGGCCCTGGCCGGGGACTGTCGCGCTGGTTGAGCGTGATCCTGAACATGGGCTCTCGCAGTGGCATGTGTTGGATCAGTGGCGCTACCTGGCCACGGTCGATGACCCGGCCTTGCTTCATTCCGTCAGTCAGCAGCCATCCCAGGCATTCAGTCTGGATGCCTACCACATCGTGCTGAGCCATTTACGGCGCTGCCCAAACACCGAGGTTGTTGTGTTATGACCACTCGCCGGCTCGCCCTGATACTGGGTGATCAGCTGTCTTTCGATCTGCCCAGTCTGCAGGCTCTGGACCCGCAGCAGGATGTGGTGTTGCTCGCCGAGGTGGCCGCCGAAACGGACTATGTGCCGCACCACCCGCAGAAAATTGCGCTGATCTTCAGTGCCATGCGTCACTTTGCCGAGGCATTGCGCGAGCGTGGTTGGCGCGTGCAGTACGTAGCACTGGACGACCCGGACAACAGCGGCTCGCTGCCGGGAGAGTTGCAGCGCTGGGCCGCGCAGTTGCAGGCGACTGAAGTGCATGTCACCGAGTGTGGTGAGTGGCGGCTGGAAGATCAGTTGAAGCGCAGCGGCGTGCCGATCACCTGGCATGCCGACAGCCGCTTTATCTGTGGTCGTGACGAGTTTGTTCAGTGGGCCGAGGGGCGCAAGCAGCTGCGCATGGAGTTTTTCTACCGCGAGATGCGCCGCAAGACCGGCTTGCTGCTCAATGGCGACGGTACCCCGGTGGGCGGCGCATGGAACTTCGATGCGGAAAACCGTAAGGCACTGCCCAAGCAGATCAAGGCGCCGATGACGGCACGCTTCCCGGCGGATGCCATTACCCAGGACGTGCTGGTACTGGTGGCCGAGCGCTTCAGTCATCACTACGGCAGTCTGGCGGCTTTCGATTACCCGGTGACCCATGCCGAGGCCGAAGCGCTGTGGCAGCATTTTCTCGATTTCGCCCTGCCGGCCTTTGGCGATTATCAGGACGCCATGGCGGTCGGTGAGCCGTTTCTGTTTCATGCGCGGATCAGTGCGGCGCTGAATATCGGCCTGCTGGATGTCCGTCGCCTGTGTGCGGATGTCGAGGCGGCTTACTGGCGCGGCCAGGTGCCGCTGAACGCTGCCGAGGGCTTTATTCGTCAGCTGATTGGTTGGCGCGAATACGTGCGCGGCATCTACTGGATGCACATGCCGGAGTACGCCGAGCGCAATGCCTTCGGCAACACTCGGCCGCTACCGGAGTTCTACTGGACCGGTAAAACCCGTATGAAATGCATGAGTCAGGCCATCGGCCAGACGTTGGAGCATGCCTATGCTCACCATATCCAGCGGCTGATGGTCACCGGCAACTTCGCCCTGCTGGCCGGTATCCAGCCCAGCCAGGTTTGCGACTGGTACCTGGCGGTGTACATGGATGCCTTCGATTGGGTCGAGCTGCCCAACACCCTGGGCATGGTCATGCACGCCGATGGCGGCTATCTGGGCTCCAAGCCCTATTGCGCCAGTGGTCAGTACATCAAGCGGATGTCCAACTACTGCGGCGACTGCGCCTACAAGGTCACGGAAAGCGTGGGTGAGCAGGCTTGCCCGTTCAATGCGCTGTACTGGCATTTCCTCATGCGCCACCGCGAGCAGCTGTCCGGTAACCATCGGTTGGGCATGATCTATCGCGGTTTGGACAAGATGACTGAGGCCAAGCAGCAGGGCTTATGGACGCGGGGTGAGCAGTTGTTGGCGCGTCTGGATGCGGGCGAGGCGCTGTGAAAAAGGCCGAATTGCCGGTTAAAACCTGTGCGGTGTGTGGCCTGCCCTTTACCTGGCGCAAGAAGTGGGCGCGCTGCTGGGATGAGGTGAAGTACTGCTCCGAGCGCTGTCGGCGTCATCGTCAGGGTGCGGCAGGCGGGTAGGGCGGTCAGGCGGTTTGTGCTAGGCTGGCCGACCTTTTTTAGCCCTAGCGGAGCCGTGCTATGTCCGAACTCAATCTCTCGACTGACGAAACCCGCGTCAGCTACGGCATTGGCCGTCAGCTGGGTGGTCAGCTGCGCGACAACCCGCCGCCGGGTGCCAGCCTGGACGCCATCATCGCCGGTATCACCGATGCCTTCGCCGGCCAGCCAAGCCGCGTTAGCGAAGCAGAACTGACCGCTAGCTTCAAAGTCATCCGTGACATCATGCAAGCCGAAGCGGCTGCCAAGGCCGAAGCTGCGGCCGGTGCGGGTCTGGCGTTCCTTGCTGAAAACGCCAAGCGTGACGGCATCATCGTTCTGGCTTCTGGCCTGCAGTACGAAGTGCTGACCGCCGGCGAAGGTGCCAAGCCTTCTCGCGAAGACACAGTGCGCACCCACTACCACGGCACCCTGATCGACGGCACTGTATTCGACAGCTCCTACGACCGTGGTCAGCCTGCCGAGTTTCCGGTTGGCGGCGTGATCGCCGGCTGGACCGAAGCCCTGCAGCTGATGAATGCCGGCAGCAAATGGCGCCTGTACGTGCCGAGCGAGCTGGCTTACGGCGAGCAAGGCGTGGGCAGCATCCCGCCGCACAGCGTGCTGGTGTTTGATGTGGAGCTGCTGGACGTTCTCTAACGTTTCAGGCGCTTTCCTTCGCGGGCATGGCCCGCTCCTACGAGGTTCCAGCAAGTCTGGTGTAGGAGCGGGCCATGCCCGCGATGCGTTTCAGGGGCGCAAAGCTCGGGCGTAGCAGTAGAGAAACAGATTACGCACCAACTCTTTAAGCACTAGCGGCTCGCTGGAGTTCAGCTCGTGCATATCCAGGTCACCCTGATCACGCAGCTCATCTAGGGCATCTTCCTTAAGGAGGGCGCAAACCTCGCCGGTGTTGCGATTGAGAATGCGTAGATACGGCTGCGGGCGGTCCAGCCAGGCATCGATCAGATAGGTCATGACTCATCTCCCTTTTAAGTGGTTAGATGAGAATAATTCTTATTGCATTTATAGCAAGGATTAATCGCTGCCTTTCGTCGCGCGGTTTGATTGCTGTGGATCGCAGGTAATAAAAAGCCCGCCATATGGGCGGGCTTTTGTCTGTCCTGAGAAGCTTTAGTGCGTGCGGGCTACAGCAAAGCGGCTTAGTTCGATCAGCGCGTCGCGGTATTCGCTGGGCGGCAGTGCATCCAGGCAAGCGATGGCGCGCTCGGCGAAGTCACGCGCTTGCTGTGCGGTGTAGTCCAGTGCCCCAGCCGCTTCTACGGCATTACGGATGCTTTCCAGGTCTTCGATGCCGCCTTTCTGGATCGCCTGGCGTACCAGTGCAGCTTGTTCAGGCGTCCCTTCGCGCATGGTGTAGATCAGCGGCAGGGTCGGCTTGCCCTCGGCCAGGTCGTCGCCGACGTTCTTGCCCAAGGTAGTGGCATCACCACGGTAGTCGAGCAGGTCATCGACCAGTTGGAAGGCCACGCCGAGGTGGTCGCCAAAGGCGCGCAGCGCTTCGGTCTGTTCGGCGTTGGCGCCGGCCAGTGCGGCGGCGCTATGGGTCGAGGCCTCGAAGAGCATCGCAGTCTTGCCGCGGATGACTTCCATGTAGGTTTCTTCGGTGGTGCTGGCGTCGCGAATCTTCGACAGCTGCAGCACTTCGCCCTCGGCAATCACCCTGGTGGCCTTTGAAAGGATCTTCATCACCGGCATGGAGCCAAGTTCGACCATCATTTCGAAGGAGCGTGAATAAAGGAAGTCGCCGACCAGTACGCTTGGCGCGTTGCCCCACTGGGCATTGGCGGTGCTGCGGCCGCGGCGCATGTCGGACATGTCGACCACGTCGTCGTGCAGCAAGGTGGCGGTGTGCAGAAATTCGATGGTGGCAGCGAGCAGGCGCAGGTTGTCGCCTTCAATGCCCAGCGCCTTACCACTGAGCAGAACCAGTAGCGGACGCAGGCGCTTACCGCCGGCGGAGATAATATAGTCGCCGATCTTCTCTACGAGCGGTACGCGCGACACCAGTTGGGCGCGGATGATGCCGTCGACGGCGGTAAAGTCATCCGCCACCACGCGGTAGAAAGCCTGGGGTTGCATCGCTTGCACCTGCTACTCATGGGTTGCGCGGCATGCTAGGGGGCAGGGTAGGGGCTGTCAAGGCAAGAGGCTTGGGCTCTGGGTGCCAAGGCCTTGCGTCGCGCTAGCTGCTTGCGTACAATCGCGCACCCTGAACTTCCCCCTGGGTATTTCCCTGCCTTACGCAATTGCAAGGGTGTCCTTGAAGGCCCCAAGCAGCCATGCCAGCCGACACTTATTCCTATAAAGCGCTGGGTGAGCAGGATTAACGGAGATTTACCATGTACGCAGTAATTGTTACTGGTGGCAAGCAATACAAAGTCACCGAAGGCGAATTCCTCAAGGTCGAAAAACTCGAGCTGGCCACTGGCGCAGCCGTGACGTTTGACCGTGTTCTGCTGGTCGGCAATGGCGACGACGTTCAAATCGGCGCTCCGGTTGTTGAAGGTGCCAAAGTTGTTGCTGAAGTGATCGCTCAAGGTCGTCACGACAAGGTCACCATCATCAAGTTCCGTCGTCGTAAGCACCACATGAAGCGCCAGGGCCACCGTCAGTGGTACACCGAGATCAAAATCACCGGTATCCAGGCCTGATTCGTTTCGGTCTGATCCCTTTATAGGAGTATTGAACTCATGGCACACAAAAAAGCTGGCGGTAGTACCCGCAACGGTCGCGACTCAGAAGCCAAACGCCTTGGCGTGAAGATGTATGGCGGCCAGGCTATCAAAGCAGGCAACATCATCGTGCGTCAGCGCGGCACCCAGTTCCACGCCGGTTACGGCGTTGGCATGGGTAAAGATCACACCCTCTTCGCAAAAATCGAAGGCGTGATCAAGTTTGAAGTAAAAGGCGCGTTCAACCGCCGTTACGTGAGCGTCGTTGCGGCTTAATAGCGCGACTGCTGGGAAAGCCCCGTCCTTGCGACGGGGCTTTTTTGTTTCTGTATTCTTGGGGTTCTTGCCAAACTGTCCTGGGTGTTAGCGTTCGATTTGAATGCAGGTCAATTTTGCAAGAACCTGGTGTTTCTCGGTTTAGATGACCCGCGTGATTGCGGGAGGCGTAAAGATGAAATTCGTCGATGAAGTATCGATTTTTGTAAAAGCCGGCGACGGCGGTAACGGCATGATGGCTTTTCGTCGTGAAAAGTTCATCGAGAAAGGCGGTCCCAACGGTGGTGATGGCGGTGACGGTGGCTCGGTGTATATCGAGGCGGTCGAGAACTTCAATACCCTAGTGGATTACCGCTATACCCGTCGTTTCCAGGCGCAGAATGGTGAGAAGGGTGGCAGCACCGACTGTACCGGTGCCAAGGGTGAGGATCTGATCCTGCCGGTGCCGATTGGTACCACGGTGATCGATGCCGGTACTCAGGAGGTGATTGGTGACCTGGTTCGCGCTGGTCAGCGTTTGATGGTGGCACAGGGCGGTTGGCATGGTCTGGGTAACACCCGCTTCAAGTCGAGTACCAACCGTGCGCCGCGGCAAACCACGCCGGGCAAGCCGGGCGAGTCGCGCGATCTCAAGCTGGAATTGAAGGTGTTGGCCGATGTCGGCCTGCTAGGCTTGCCGAATGCCGGCAAGAGTACCTTCATTCGCTCGGTGTCGGCCGCCAAGCCGAAAGTTGCTGACTATCCCTTCACTACCCTGGTGCCAAACCTGGGTGTGGTCAGTGTCGATCGTTACAAAAACTTCGTGGTTGCCGATATTCCGGGGCTGATCGAGGGTGCTTCCCACGGTGCTGGTTTGGGTATCCGCTTCCTCAAGCATTTGTCGCGTACCCGTCTGTTGCTGCATCTCGTTGATATGGCGCCGCTGGATCTGACCGATCCGGCCGAGTCTGCCGCCACCATTATTGATGAGCTGACCAAGTTCAGTCCGTCGCTGGCTGAGCGTGAGCGCTGGCTGGTGCTGAACAAGGCTGACCAGATGCTCGATGAAGAGCAGGAAGCGCGGATTGCTGAAATCGTTGCGCGGATCGAGTGGACTGGGCCGGTTTATGTGATTTCTGCCCTGGCGCGCCAGGGCACTGAGAAGCTCTGTTATGACATCATGGACTTCCTTGAAGCGCGCGCTGAGCGCATTCAGGAAAACCCAGAGTACGCCGCCGAGTTGGCCGAGCTGGATACGCGCATCGAGGACGAAGCGCGCGCTCAGCTGCAGGCGCTGGACGACAAGCGTGCGCTGCGTCGTTCCGGGGTCAAGGCAGTCGGTGATGTCGATGAAGACGACAGCTTCTGGGATGAAGAAGACGAAGACGATGGCCCGGAAATCATTTACGTCCGGGATTAAGCAACTACAAAACGCCGCTTAATTGCGGCGTTTTTGTAATCACAGGTCGCGGCTAAGGTTGGAAGATCATGCGTGACAAGGTAACCGGTGCGCAGCGCTGGGTAGTGAAGATTGGCAGTGCCCTGCTGACCGCTGATGGTCGTGGTTTGGATCGTGCGGCCATGGCTGTGTGGGTCAAGCAGATGGTCGCGCTGCGTGAGCAGGGTGTTGAGTTGGTGCTGGTGTCCTCCGGTGCGGTGGCGGCGGGTATGAGCAAGTTGGGCTGGGTAGCGCGACCGAGCGCCATGCACGAGTTACAGGCGGCGGCAGCTATTGGTCAGATGGTGCTTATTCAGGCGTGGGAGTCGAGCTTTGCCGAGCATGGCCGGCGCACGGCGCAGATTCTGCTGACCCATGACGATCTGTCTGATCGCAAGCGTTACCTGAATGCGCGTAGCACGCTGCGCACGCTGGTGGATCTGGATGTGGTGCCGGTGATCAACGAGAACGACACCGTGGTTACCGATGAGATCCGCTTTGGTGATAACGACACCCTGGCTGCGCTGGTGGCCAATCTGGTCGAGGCCGACTTGTTGGTAATTCTTACTGATCGCGACGGTATGTATAACGCCGATCCGCGGCATAACCCCGATGCTGAGCTGATTTTCGAGGCGCGCGCCGATGATCCGGCGCTTGATGCTGTAGCGGGTGGCGTGGGTGGTGCGCTCGGACGTGGCGGTATGCAGACCAAGCTGCGCGCGGCGCGTCTGGCAGCGCGTTCTGGTGCTCATACGGTAATCGTTGGCGGTGCCATCGAGCAGGTGTTGGCGCGGCTCAAGGCGGGCGAGCGCCTGGGTACTCTGCTGGCGCCTGAGCGCGGCATGCTGGCAGCGCGTAAGCAGTGGCTAGCCGGGCATTTGCAGACTCGCGGCACCCTGGTGCTGGATGATGGTGCGGTCACGGCGCTGGCGACCGGTACCAAGAGTTTGTTGCCAGTTGGCGTAAAGGCCGTGCAGGGTAGCTTTCGTCGCGGTGAGATGGTGGTCTGCGTGGCGGCGGATGGTCGCGAGATTGCCCGTGGGTTGGCTAACTACAGTGCGCTTGAAGCGCAAAAGATCATCGGTCAGTCGTCGGATGCCATCGAGAGGCTGCTGGGTTATGTTGATGAGCCCGAGTTGGTCCATCGGGATAATTTGATCCTGATTTGAGGGAAGGCTGATGCGAGTGGTTAAGGGATTGCTGGGTGCGCTTGTGCTGTTGCCTGGATTGGCGGCGGCCGAGCAGATCGGTGAAGTGTCGACGGTTTTCAAGTTTATGGGGCCGAACGACAAAATCGTCGTCGAGGCGTTTGATGACCCTAAGGTGGAAGGCGTGACCTGCTACCTGTCGCGGGCCAAGACCGGTGGCGTCAAGGGTGGTCTGGGCCTGGCCGAGGATCGTGCCGAGGCGTCGATTGCCTGTCGCCAGGTTGGCCCGATCAGCTTCCTGGAAAAGCTCAAGGAGGGCGAGGAGGTGTTTCGTGAGCGTACCTCGCTGGTATTCAAGACCATGCAGGTCGTGCGGTTCTTCGATCAGAAGCGCAATACCCTGGTTTATCTGGTCTACAGCGATCGGGTAATCGAGGGGAGTCCGCAGAATGCGGTGACGGCCATTCCGATTCTGCCCTGGCCGCAAAAGCCCTGAAGCAAAAAAAGCCCGAAGTGATTCGGGCTTTTTTGTGGTTTGCCACCGGTGGCGATTGTCTCTGGGCGTTGCAGGCTGCGCCAGCAATTATTGCGGACAATAAAAAACCGGCGGTTAAGCCGGTTTTTCAAGAACGAGTAGCGTGTCGCAAACAGCTTAGGCAGCTGCAGCAGCGCTCAGGGCCTTGATGTGGCCATTGAGGCGGCTCTTATGACGAGCGGCTTTGTTCTTGTGGATGATGCCTTTATCGGCCATGCGGTCGATTACCGGCACAGCCAGGGTGTAAGCGGTGGCTGCAAGAGCGGCGTCTTTGGCTTCGATAGCCTTGACGACGTTCTTGATGTAAGTACGAACCATCGAGCGCTGGCTGGCGTTATGGCTACGACGCTTCTCAGCCTGTTTTGCGCGTTTTTTGGCAGAAGGTGTATTGGCCACCGTCAAGCTCCTCGAAGAAAAATTCTGGGGGTTACAAACAAATAAGGCCGCGAATCATGCCGATATGAGGGAGTGCTGTCAAGCCTGTTGGCTTTTCCCTGTGCTGGCCTGACCAGCGGCAGACCGCTACACTCGTCGCCTTTGCGCGCCAGTGCTTGTTTGCGGAGCCGGGATACTACATGAATTTGCTCAAGTCGTTGGCCGCCGTCAGCTCCATGACCATGCTTTCGCGTGTATTGGGCTTTGTGCGCGACACCATCATTGCCCGCACCTTCGGCGCTGGCGTGGCCTCGGACGCCTTTGTGGTGGCGTTCAAGCTGCCCAACCTACTGCGGCGGATTTTTGCCGAGGGCGCGTTCTCTCAAGCCTTTGTGCCGATTCTGGCCGAATATAAAACCCAGCAGGGCGATGAGGCGGCGCGCACGTTTCTCGCTTACGTGACAGGCCTGCTGACTCTGGTGCTGGCGCTGGTAACCTTTATCGGCATCCTCGCGGCGCCGTGGATTGTCTGGGCCTCCGCTCCTGGTTTCGCTGATGAGGCGGAGCGCTTTGAGCTGACCACCGACCTGCTGCGGGTGACCTTTCCTTATATCTTGCTGATCTCCCTGTCCTCGCTGGCGGGGGCTGTGCTCAATACCTGGAACAGGTTCTCGGTGCCGGCCTTTGTGCCGACTCTGCTCAACGTCAGCATGATCGTATTTGCCCTGTTTCTGACCCCCTATTTCGATCCGCCGATCATGGCGCTGGGCTGGGCGGTGCTGGTGGGGGGGCTGGCGCAGTTACTGTTCCAACTGCCGCATTTGCACAAGATCGGCATGCTGGTGCTGCCGCGTCTGAGCCTCAAGGACGCAGGCGTGTGGCGCGTGATGAAGCAGATGGGGCCGGCGATCTTCGGGGTGTCGGTCAGCCAGATTTCGCTGATCATCAATACGATTTTTGCCTCCTTTCTGGTCGCCGGCTCCGTGTCCTGGATGTATTACGCTGATCGCTTGATGGAGTTGCCTGCCGGCGTGCTCGGTGTAGCGTTAGGCACCATTTTGCTGCCGGCCTTGTCTAAAACCCATTCGGGCGCCAACCGCGAGGACTACTCCAAGCTGCTCGACTGGGGCTTGCGTCTGTGTCTGGTGTTGGCGTTGCCCAGTGCTGTGGCGTTGGCGATTATCTCCGAGCCGTTGATCGCCTCGCTGTTCCAGTATGGCAAGTTCACCGCTGACGATACCTTGATGACCCAGCGCGCCTTGATTGCTTATTCGCTGGGCCTGGTCGGCATCATTCTGGTGAAAATTCTCGCGCCGGCCTTTTATGCTCAGCAGAACATCAAAACCCCGGTGCGTATCGGTCTGGTGACATTGCTGGCGACCCAGGCGATGAACGTGCTGTTTATCTTTGTGATTCCCTTGGCGCATGCCGGTTTGGCGTTGGCCATCGGTCTGGCCGCCTGTCTGAATGCTGGTCTGTTGTACTGGCAGCTACGCAAGCGCGACATGTTCCAACCACAGCCGGGTTGGGCCTTGTTCCTCGGCAAGCTTTTGCTGGCGCTGCTGGCGATGGTGGCGGTGTTACTGCTGGCTATGCAGCAGCTGCCAGCTTGGGCGGACAGCATTATGCTCTGGCGTTTGCTGCGCCTGGGCGGGCTGGTGGGTGTGGGTATGTTGGCCTATTTGGCCGTGTTGGCGCTGCTGGGGTTCCGTTTGAAGGATTTTGCTCGCCGCAGTGCGCTCTGAGTTGCAGCTGATTTGCTGCCTGTTGTCCGCTGCTCGGTGTGCGTATAATCGGCCACTTTATGAGCAAGAAGCGCGTTATGCAGCTGGTTCGAGGCCTACACAACTTGCGGCCCCAGCATCGGGGCTGTGTCGCCACCATAGGGAATTTCGACGGCGTCCATCGTGGTCATCAGGCCATTTTGGCGCGTCTGCGTGAGCGTTCCGCCGAGCTTGGCGTGCCCAGTTGCGTGCTGATTTTCGAGCCGCAGCCGCGCGAGTTTTTTGCACCTGATGTAGCGCCGGCGCGCCTGGCGCGGTTGCGCGACAAGTTGGCTCTGCTGGCTGCCGAAGGTGTTGATCGAGTGCTGTGCCTGAGTTTCAACCGCCGCCTGCGTGAGCTGAGCGCGGCTGAGTTCGTGCATCGCGTGCTGGTGGAAGGCCTGGGTGTGCAGCACCTGGAAGTGGGGGATGACTTCCGCTTCGGCTGTGACCGCGCCGGTGACTTTGCCTTTCTGGCCGAGGCCGGTGAGCGCGAAGGCTTCAGCGTCGAGGCTGCCAGCACGGTTGAGCTGGACGGTATTCGCGTCAGCAGTACTCGGGTACGTGAAGCCCTTGATGCCGGTGATTTTGCCTTGGCGCAGCACCTGCTCGGGCGGCCATTTCAGATTGCCGGACGGGTGTTGCACGGGCAGAAACTGGGGCGTCAGCTGAATGCGCCGACTGCCAATGTGCAGCTCAAGCGCAAGCGGGTGCCGCTCAAAGGCGTGTACCTGGTCAGCACCGAGATTGACGGCCAAACCTGGCCGGGTGTGGCCAACATTGGTGTGCGCCCGAGCGTGGCCGGTGATGGTCGCGCTCATCTGGAAGTGCATTTGCTGGACTTTGCCGGTGATTTATATGGCCGGCGTTTGACGGTGGCTTTCCACCACAAGCTGCGCGATGAGCAGCGTTTCGCCTCCCTTGAGGCATTGAAGACGGCTATTGCTGCCGATATTGCTGCCGCCCGTGCCCATTGGCGCGTTTAAGCGCCCGGCTTCAACTGCTGGGTGCCAATCGCTTACGAAGA
This sequence comes from Pseudomonas sp. WS 5011, assembly GCF_012985775.1. Classification (NCBI taxonomy): domain Bacteria; kingdom Pseudomonadati; phylum Pseudomonadota; class Gammaproteobacteria; order Pseudomonadales; family Pseudomonadaceae; genus Pseudomonas; species Pseudomonas sp. WS 5011. Next base: position 11,036 of record NZ_JAAQXA010000025.1, on the reverse strand, counting down.
GCCTGAAATGACCGATTACAAAGCCACGCTTAATCTGCCTGACACCCAATTTCCGATGAAGGCCGGCCTGCCGCAGCGCGAGCCGCAGATTCTGCAGCGCTGGAACCAGATTGGCCTGTATCAGAAGCTGCGCGCGCAAGGCGAAGGTCGGCCGAAGTTTGTTCTGCACGACGGCCCGCCCTATGCCAATGGCAGCATTCACATCGGTCATGCGGTCAACAAGATTCTCAAGGACATCATCACCCGTTCCAAGACCCTGGCCGGTTTCGACGCTCCCTATGTGCCGGGCTGGGACTGTCATGGTCTGCCGATTGAGCACAAGGTAGAAACCACCTTTGGCAAGAATCAGCCGTCTGACCTGACCCGCGAGCGCTGCCGTACCTATGCAGGTGAGCAGATCGAAGGGCAGAAGGCCGACTTCGTGCGCCTCGGTGTACTGGGCGACTGGGACAACCCTTACAAAACCATGGACTTTGCCAACGAAGCGGGCGAAATCCGCGCGCTGGCCGAGATGGTCAAACAGGGTTTCGTATTCAAGGGTCTGAAACCGGTCAACTGGTGTTTCGACTGCGGTTCTGCGCTGGCTGAGGCCGAAGTCGAGTACCAGGACAAAAAGTCCGATGCCATCGACGTCGCCTTCGTAGTGGAAGATGCCGACAAGCTGGCCGCCGCATTTGGTCTGGCCAGCCTGCCGAAGCCTGCTTCCATCGTGATCTGGACCACCACGCCTTGGACTATTCCGGCCAACCAGGCGCTGAACGTCCACCCTGAATTTACCTATGCGCTGGTCGATACCGGCGAGCGTCTGCTGCTGCTGGCCGAAGAACTGGTGGAAGGCTGCTTGGCCCGCTATGGCCTGCAGGGCGACGTGATCGCCACCGCGCCAGGTGCTGCGCTGGAGCTGCTCCGCTTCCGTCATCCGTTCTATGAGCGCTTTGCCCCGGTCTATCTGGCTGACTACGTTGAGCTGGGCGCCGGCACTGGCGTGGTGCATTCGGCACCGGCCTATGGTGAGGACGACTTCCGTTCCTGCAAAGGCTACGGCATGAGCAATGACGACATCCTCAGCCCGGTGCAGAGCAACGGCGTGTATGTCAGCGACCTGCCGTTCTTTGGCGGCCAGTTTATCTGGAAGGCCAACCCGGCCATCGTCGCCAAGCTGGAAGAAGTCGGCGCGCTGCTCAAGCACGAAGCCATTCAGCACAGCTATATGCATTGCTGGCGCCACAAGACCCCGCTGATCTACCGCGCCACCGCGCAGTGGTTCGTCGGCATGGATAAGCAGCCTAACGAAGGCGGCACCCTACGCGAGCGCGCGCTGGCGGCCATCGAGCAGACTGCATTCGTTCCGGCCTGGGGCCAGGCACGTCTGCACAGCATGATCGCCGGGCGTCCGGACTGGTGTATCTCGCGTCAACGCAACTGGGGTGTACCGATTCCGTTCTTCTTGCACAAGGCCACGGGCGAGTTGCACCCGCGCAGCGCCGAGCTGATGGAAGAGGTGGCCAAACGTGTCGAGCAAGAGGGCATCGAGGCTTGGTTCAAGCTGGACGCTGCTGAGCTGCTGGGCGATCAAGCCGCCGACTACGACAAGATCAGTGACACCTTGGACGTCTGGTTTGACTCCGGCACCACCCACTGGCACGTGCTGCGCGGTTCGCACAACCTGGGCCATGCCAGTGGCCCACGTGCCGACCTGTACCTGGAAGGCTCCGACCAGCACCGCGGGTGGTTCCATTCATCCTTGCTGACGGGCGCGGCCATCGACGGCCACGCGCCGTACAAAGAGCTGCTGACTCACGGTTTTGTGGTTGATGAGAACGGCCGCAAGATGTCCAAGTCGCTGGGCAACGTAGTCGCGCCGCAGGAAGTGAATGACAGCCTGGGCGCCGATATCCTGCGCCTGTGGGTGTCGTCCACCGACTATTCTGGCGAAATGGCGGTATCCAAGGTCATCCTGCAGCGCAGCGCCGATTCCTACCGGCGTATCCGCAACACCGCGCGCTTCCTGCTCTCCAACCTCAGCGGTTTCGACCCAGCGCAGCACCTGCTGCCGGCGGAAGACATGCTGGCACTGGACCGTTGGGCCGTAGATCGCGCCTTGCTGCTGCAGCGCGAAATCGAAGAAGCCTACGACAGCTACCGCTTCTGGAACGTTTACCAGAAGGTGCACAACTTCTGCGTGCAGGAGCTGGGTGGCTTTTACCTCGACATCATCAAGGACCGTCAGTACACCACCGCCGCTGACAGCGTTGCGCGGCGATCCTGCCAGACCGCGTTGTTCCACATCGCCGAAGCCCTGGTGCGCTGGATCGCTCCGGTGTTGTCGTTCACCGCCGATGAGCTGTGGGAATACCTGCCGGGTGCGCGTAACGAGTCGGTAATGCTCAATGGCTGGTATCAGGGCCTGAGCGAACTGCCGGAAGGCTTCGAGCTAGATCGTGCCTTCTGGGAGCGCGTGATGGCGGTCAAGGTGGCTGTGAACAAGGAAATGGAAAACCTGCGTGCGGCCAAGGCCATCGGCGGCAACCTGCAGGCGGAAGTGATCCTGTACGCCGAAGACAGCCTGATTGCCGATCTGAACAAACTGGGCAACGAGCTGCGCTTTGTGCTGATCACCTCCACCGCCAGCCTGGCGCGGCTAGCCACCGCGCGAAGCGATGCTGTGGAAACCGAAGTCTCGGGGCTCAAGCTCAAAGTGCTGAAGTCTGGGCATGCCAAGTGCGCCCGTTGCTGGCATCACCGCGAGGACGTTGGGGTGAACCCAGCGCATCCGGAAATTTGCGGTCGTTGTGTGGACAACATCGAAGGCGCGGGTGAGGTTCGTCACTATGCGTGATAACGCTAGTCGTTTCGGGCGTTTGGCCTGGTTGTGGCTGAGTCTGCTGGTGTTTGTGGTCGATCAGGCGAGTAAGTTCTGGTTCGACAACAACCTGAGCATGTACCAGCAGATCGTGATCATTCCTGATTACTTTAGCTGGACCCTGGCTTACAACACCGGTGCGGCATTCAGCTTCCTGGCCGATGCCACTGGCTGGCAGCGCTGGTTCTTTGCCGCGATTGCCGTGGTGGTGAGCGGAGTCCTGGTGGTCTGGCTCAAGCGCCTCAAGCCTGGCGAAACCTGGCTTGCGGTGGCGTTGGCGTTAGTTCTGGGTGGTGCACTGGGTAACCTGGTCGATCGCGTGGTGTTTGGCCATGTGGTCGACTTTATTCTGCTGCACTGGCATCAGCAGTGGTACTTCCCAGCCTTCAACGTGGCTGACATGGCGATTACCGGTGGAGCCATCCTGCTGGCGCTGGATATGTTCAAAAGTGAAAAGTCCGGAGAAACAGGTAAATGACTGACGTGCGTATCGGCCCGGATAAGCAGGTGACCTTGCATTTCGCCCTCAAGCTGGACAACGGCGATGTGGTGGACAGCACCTTCGATAAAAATCCCGCCACCTTCAAGGTCGGCGACGGTAACCTGCTGCCAGGCTTTGAACAGGCCATCTATGGCTTGAAAGCGGGCGACAAGCGCAGCCTGCCGATCAGTCCGGAGCAGGGCTTCGGTCAGGGTAATCCGCAGAATATCCAGGTTATGCCGCGCAGCCAGTTTCAGGATATGGAACTGTCGGAAGGCCTGCTGGTGATCTTCAACGACGCTGCCAATGCCGAGTTGCCGGGTGTAGTTAAAGCTTTTGACGATAACCAGGTAACCATCGACTTCAACCACCCGTTGGCCGGCAAGGCGCTGAGCTTCGATGTGGAAATTATTGAGGTCAAAGCGCTCTGATCAGCGCAGTATTTTTGTAGGGTGGGTTAGGCGCGCAGGTGCAGCTTGAGTCTGCAGCAGGTTGTTTAGCGCGCCGTAACCCACCATGGTTCGTATGTCGGGCACTGTGCTGTTGAGCTACACGGCTTTCGTGGCTTGCGCCGCAATGTGCCGCCAACCCAACCTACGGCAACTTTCGTTTACGCGCGCCGAGATAACCAGCATGCATATCAAACTCGCCAATCCCCGTGGCTTCTGTGCCGGCGTCGACCGCGCCATTGAGATAGTCAACCGCGCCCTGGAAGTCTTCGGTCCGCCGATCTATGTGCGCCATGAAGTGGTGCACAACAAGTTTGTGGTCGAAGATCTGCGTTCGCGTGGCGCAATCTTCGTCGAAGAGCTGGATCAGATTCCTGACGATGTCATCGTTATCTTCAGTGCCCATGGTGTCTCCCAGGCTGTACGCGCGGAAGCAGAGCGACGTGGCCTGAAGATATTCGACGCCACCTGCCCGCTGGTAACCAAGGTGCATATGGAAGTGGTGCGCTACAGCCGCGAAGGGCGCGAATGCATCCTGATCGGCCACGAGGGCCATCCTGAAGTCGAAGGTACCATGGGCCAGTACGACGCCAGCAACGGCGGCGCCATCTACCTGGTGGAGGACGAAACCGACGTAGCTGAGCTGCAGGTGCGTAACCCAGAAGCATTGGCTTTCGTCACTCAAACCACCCTGTCGATGGACGACACCAGCAAAGTCATCGACGCCCTGCGCGCCAAATTCCCCGCCATCGGCGGCCCGCGCAAAGACGACATCTGCTACGCCACGCAGAACCGTCAGGACGCCGTCAAACAACTCGCCGCTGAATGCGACGTGTTATTGGTGGTCGGCAGCCCCAACAGCTCCAACTCCAACCGCCTGCGCGAGCTGGCGGAGCGCATGGGTACGCCTGCCTACCTGATCGATGGGGCTGAAGATCTCAAGCAGGAGTGGTTTGCGGGTGTGACAGGCATTGGTATTACTGCGGGTGCATCTGCCCCGGAAGTGCTGGTGCAGGGGGTTATCCAGCAACTGAATGAGTGGGGCGCAACAGGGGCGCAAGAGATGCTGGGGCGACCGGAGAATGTGACCTTCTCAATGCCGAAGGAGTTACGTGTGACACGGCTCTGAGCCTGCACGGCAGACGTAAGGTTACTGAAGCGACAGCCCTCCATGGTTTACGCCGACGCCCGACCCCGGCGCACCGTCTGAGGCGAGTGACGCCCTAGGTATCACTGTTTGCTCCCGCATGGGGCCCTTGAAGTAGTCGACGGTATTGCGAAACAAGGATCATTAAACGAAATCCTCGAAAGAAAATATTTCCGAGAGTTTTTCGTTTGGTTAAGTACTCATCGCATAAATTAACGGTTACATAGCCTTTCGTTTACAAGACAGCTCTTAACGGCCCGGCCCCACCGTCGACTGACTCGGTGTGTAGTTCGCCGTAATGCCCTTCTTATAATCCACGGCAACTACTGTTCCAAACATTCGCCGCCAGAAAGCCAGGGTCGGTTGCGCCGTTAGTGGCGCCTCTTACCCCTGTGGAGGTTAGGGTCAGAGTGCCTCTGCCTGCCAGTCGTCCACCGGCAACTGGCGTTGCGGTGAGTGTATAGGCTGTGGCTGTTACAGCGCTGGCCACGATGTTGAACTGGGCAATGCCATCTACCGGGCTTTGGACATAAGCACCAAGTGGAGCATTTTCATAGGTATTACTTTGTGCCCGAAAACGCTCCATCACGTTGCCTGCGCCAACGAGTACGCCTTTAGCGTCCTCGCAAGCGGAACGCCGTACGTGGCCCTGATAGTTAGGGATGGCAATGGCGGCGAGGATGCTGATGATTGTTATTGCAATCAATAGCTCTAGTAGGGTGAAGCCTAGCTGTCGGTTTATGGGCATCATTAATTCAGCTCCGTCATATCCATCCAGAAGGTTTTACCCATGCGCACGTTGTCCAGTTCTTCCATGGAGGGGAAGCGAACCAATACGCTCTTGTCTCCTATCGAAACCACGGTTGGGTCTGACAGGATCCCTGTGGTTGTTATTGTTTCGAAGCGGTCAGCTGGATCGCCTACAGTGGTGATGCGCACTGGAGTAGCGTCGTAAAGATGGACGCTATAGGCCCTGTTAATGCCTACACTCGCTTGACAGGAGTCGGAGCGGGCGGTGGGCTCATAGGTATTGAAGTAGAGTCTACCGCTAGCTGTGAGGGCGCGTGAGAGCACTTTCTCGCCGTCGCTGCTTAGTTGGATCATCCAGCCGCTGCGCGTCTCCAGCTCATCCTCTGCGGTTTCTTTTTGCTCAGCGGTTCCACTCTGCAGCAGATTGTCGGTAACATCACTTAAGCTGTTTTCGGTCAGCGTTCCCTCGCTGCCAGTCGCCTTGACCACGATATTTGTGCGGAACGAGTAGAAACGATCCTGAATGATTTCATGCAGGGGGTGGCCGCGATAACCGCTGCCAATGTTGACAGCAAGGCTAAGGGTGCCTCTGACGCTGAGCAGTGCGATATCTGGTTCATGGTAAAAGCGCCTGGCGTTTTCAGCATTGCCGCCCACGCTGGCGAATACGCCATTTCCATTCGTGCCCGCCGGGCTCACCAGGCTGGCTCCGCTACTGCCATTATTAATATGGAAGCGCCAGACCTGGCCGCCCATATCTCCGACGAAGAATTGGTCGGCCGTACCTTGACCATCATTGACTAGTGTACCTTCCTCGTTTTTCTGCAAGTCGATCACACGTATGGCGCTTGGCATGCTGTATTGCATGTCGGTCAGCACGGCATCATGGCCAGAGGCATTGCTGGCAGACCAGATTAGTGCCCCAGTTTTGGCATTGACGATGTAAATGGCGTTACCCATGTCATCGACCCTGCGCACATAGTTGGTGTCTCCATCAACTTGGGCATCTTGTTCTGGGTCATAGCCGCCAGCAAATATCAGCACATCAGTAGGTGGATTGCTGTCACTGGCTGTACCAACCTGAACCTTGGTCTTGACTGGCGCTGACCAGGTTTGCCCGAGCTTGGCGAAGCCGGAGGTACCATTTTCACCTCCGATGATTTGCCAGAGTAATCGAGGTGACGTGGGGGTGGTGATGTCGAGTGCGTAGATATTGCGTCCACCTCGGCCCATGGTGGCATAGGCATACACGAATTCGCCGGCTTCGGCGGTGGTACCGCCATCGGCATGGATGATGCCGTTGTTGTTGGCATCGTTAGCCCAGACCGTCACCGTGTTGTCCATGCCGTAGGGGCGCTTACTGGTCGTGGTGCGGGCATTATCTTTGAGGCGTGCGATATTGCCGAGCAAGGCCGACGGCATAAAGCCCATTTGTTCGGCGCCATTGCTAGTGTCGATCAAATGTACAAAACCCTCGTTGGTGCCGAAGACCGCGCTTTGCTTTCCGCTCGTGCATACGCCATTACTGCGGGTAGTGCAGCCATAGGTGATAAGGCGCGGGCTGGAGTGCAATGGGTCGCCAATGGCTTTGCGTTGGGTCGTTCCATTGGTATCGAACCCACGAATATAGTTGACCAGTGCCGTGCGCTCGCTAGCGTTTGCCGTCCCTAAAGGGGTGTCTAAGTTGGCATTAGTGGTGATCAGCCTATGGGCGTCAGTGGCAAGGCTTACCGGGCTGCTGGGTGTGCTGCCTGTATAGGTGAACAGATTGCGCGAGCCAGGGGTAGGTAGTTGCGAGGCGGCTCCACCCGCCACTGTTGTGTTGCCGTCTGCTGTTGCGCTCCACCAACTACGAGAGGTGCTTTTAAAAAAGCCGGTCTCGCTATCTACCGCTTCACTACCTACGAAGTCAAGAATTCGGGCGCCATCTATATCCAGGCGATAGCGCTTCAGGTTGCCGGGCCAGCGATCAGACTCTTGTGGGCGGAAGACCGAGAAATACAATTCATCCTTGTTGTCCGCACGGTTAAAGCTGTTGACCGGGGCGCTGGCGCTAACGAATGAAGCATCGGTTGAAATTACGTTCTGAATGATTTCGTTAAAGGCATCAGTCAGGTCGGTGGCATCTGCTGCGCTGTAATAACCACCCCCGCCTTCTGTTGCTATATCGCACAGGAACTCCGAGGCCGTCACAGCAGAACTCGTGCCTGTGAAATCGCATGACTCATCATTAGTGCGGCTCGCGCCGAGTGCAAAGCCAATGGTGTGGGTTGTTGCATAGTTGTTGGCGTCGTCAATCCAGTTGGATTGGTTGGTGGTCGCCATCCACTCAGCCAAGTCGCGGCCGCAGCGCTCCGCGGAGGTGGCGGCGTCGCAGGCAGGGCCTCCTAAGCCGCTTAGCGTGGTGTAGTTGGTGTTGTCCGTGTTGTTGGGCGCGCCATCGGAGAGAAGCACCACGTGGGTTGGCTGGCAGGCACTTTCAATGGGGGAGTTGCTCGAGTCACGCAAGTAACTGGCAGCATCGTAAATAGCCGGGACTAATGGGGTGTATTGGTAATTGGCGGGTGAGGAGGTGCCACTAAGGAGGGCTTGCACTTGTGCATTAACGAGGTCGCGGTAAGTGGTTTCGGTTATGAGATCTTCGCGACTTAATTTGATGCGAAGTTTCATAGCTTGGGCGGTGCTGCCTTCATAGGCGCGCAGAGTGGCTCCGGAGTTGCTCGGGCGGATCAGTGCAGCCAAAGCATTACCTGGCAGCCAGCCGCTACGATTGATCACCGATTGCAGTCTGGCGGTAAGATCTGGGCATATGACAGTTGTGGCTGTGCCGGAATATGTAAAGGTGCAGTTGGTGCGATTTGCAGTGTCGGGCATCCTGTTGCTCAAGTCTTCTCGGCCCGTAGAAAATGCTGTAGCGCTGTCGACTTGTTGAAAACCGACGCCGGCTACTTGTCCGCCAGCGCTGCCCGCCGTGGTGGTCGCTATCAGCTTGGCGTCCAGGATGGTGGCGCCTTGCTGAATTGGGACGTCTTCGAAGCGTGCGCCGAGAGTCGTAGCGCTGCTGCTAAACACCAAGGTTGTGCCGTTAAGGACAGGGTTTCGGTTGCTGGCTGAGGTTCCAACCTGCGCCGCATCATTATTACCGCTTGCAACGGGCAGTTCGATAATCGGGTTGAGACAGCCCGCCTCACCGCTGGTCGTAAATTCAATTTCTAGCGTGGGGGCATAGGTTTTATTTGTGGCGTCGAAGCTATGTACCGTCCGCTGAGTGGTACCTGTGCCGCTGCGTGTGACTTGAAAGGCCATTGCGTTGTTGCCACACCAGCCGTCGCGGTTGACTAGATATTGAACCTGCTGGGTGACGTTTGCACCGGCATCGGTATCGATCCTTTCATTGGCCGTCCAATTGCCCGGGGTCCAAGTCGGGAAGCCTGCCTCACTGTGCCAGGTTCTGCCGGACAGTCTGCCTGTGCTGGTCGTTGCAAACTCAAGTGCATCATCGCTGGCCTGCGGCAGTACGCTTAGCGTGACGCTGTTGGTAGCGTTTGCGCTTGGAACGAATGTAATTCGCGCAGAGGTGACTGTCGCCCCGTTCGGGATGGGGACATTCTGAAAGCGCAAGCCCGCTCTGATTTGATCGGAGTTGCCGCCTAATTGCAGGGTTGTATTGGTTATATTGTTGTTGCTGTTATTCGCTGTTTGACTGGCGTCATCGGCAGTGGCCTGGACCGCTATTTCGCGTGGATAGGTGATGTCGGAAATATCGCTGATCGGTATTTCTTGGTCGATATACGCGACAGGGGCAATCAGGCGTTGTGGTGTATTGCCACTGTTGGCGGTTAGGGCCATAGCCCCGATGTTTATGCCATTGGCTGTTGTAATAATATTGTTGAATGCCTCCTTCATAAGCGCGAGTCGGCTGCCTGACTGTGGGTTACAGGCGGCGGAAGTGCTAGTGGGTAAGCAGTTCATCGAGGTGGAGTTGTCCAGGATAAACAGGACATTTGGACGAATGCCTTCTTCCGCAACAGCACCACCGAAGAAAATTTCGGTGTCGTCGGCATAACTTATGGCTGCTTGAAATAGGCTTGCACTAAAAAGGGAGCCGGCGAGGCTGAGGCGGAGTGTGCGCTGGAAAGTGTTCATGACGGATTTTCCTCGCTCAAAGTATATTTCTGATCTTGTAGCCGCGCAGATGCTGGGCGCGGGCGCTGCCATCGGCTGAGGTTGGGTCGCAACTATCACTGTCGCACGCCTTGCCGTGGCTGGTGATTTCATAGCAGATGAACTCCTGTGCCCCGCCGCCCTCAGCTGCGTTGAGCGAGGTGCCGGCATCGGTACAGATGGCCGGTACAGATTGGATGCGAACCCTGGCAATGGTGCCGCTATCCGCGTTGGCCAAGCCTAGGGTGCGAGTTTCGTCGATTATCGCGTTGTTGCTTTCAGTCAACTCCTCGATCCAGGCCTGCAACCCGCTCTCCGCCGCCTGGAAGGCAATATTCTGCTGTTGGCTGTTACTGGCCATGCGCAACTGCAGGGTGGAAAGGCTGGCGGCGGTAATGGCGATAATGGTGAGCAGCAGCAGTAGTACCAAACTGACCAGCAAAGCTATTCCCTTTTGTCGATGCGAAGTGATCATCACAGTCGGTTCCTGAGTTCGTAAGTGCCGGTAAAGCTGCGCGAGATGTTCTGGCTCGGGTCGGCAATGGTCAGCGCTATACGCACAGCCCGTGCAGCGGCTAGCTCTGCGTTGCTGGGGTTGAGCGTCCAAGTGGTGTTGTTGCCATTGGGGATGGCGAACCAGATATTGGTTATCTGGGCGTTGTTCAGTATCGACTGGCCGTTCAGGCATAGATTTTCGCCATTGCTGCAATTGGCATAAGTGGATGTCTTCAGGTAGAGCCTTTGAAGGCTGCCGCAAGTGCGGTTTTCTTCAGGGAGCTGTGTGCCGGCCGTGCTGTCGGTCACGGCGTATCTGAATATGATGCCGCCGCTGGTTGTAGCGACCGCAGCATCTGGCAGATCAAGGCCGCTACCAATTGCGGTTTCGGTTGCAGAAGCAAGGCAGCCTTGGAAGCCTGCTCTACGGGCATCCCCGCCGATAATTTCTATTGCCACCCGACCGCTTTCTTGCACTCGTGCGAGAGCGGTATTCGCGCGATCAGATGCACTGGTGTTACTGAATAGCTCCAAAACACCGAGAATCAGGAGTGTGCTGATCCCGCCGCGTCAGGATAGTTGTCGTGTGAGTTGATTCGATGAGTCTTGGTCGGTGGGCGGAAGTGAGAGCCGTGTGGCGCGTTATTCGATAGAGCATCGGGAGTGGGTGGTGCGGCAGATGATGCC
>NZ_JAAQXA010000024.1:0-47796 GCF_012985775.1 Pseudomonas sp. WS 5011 | reverse complement strand
GGTGCCCAAGGAACTGGACCATCTGCCGGTTCCTCCGTGACTGTTATCGAGGACAGCAGTCGCACGGCGCGCACGCTGCTGTAAGCCATTGATTCCCCTGGGGAAATATTCATAGGCTTCGCATAATATTCGTAACGTTACGTTAATTCGGTTCTGGACAATGCTGTAAGCTCCAGGGCCGATTTAATGTAACGTTCATTATGCGACAGCCCGTTACCGTAATTATTCAACCCCACGCCATTGATCAGGCACGACTTTATGCAGCCGGCCGGAGTGATTCCGAGGCTGTACAGCATGTTCTTGAGGATTACCCTCGTCTTGTTGGAGAGCTTCGGCAGCTCCGTCGCCGCGTTGCGCAGCTTGATGAGGAGGGCACCGCCATTGATGCCCGTTTAGACGCCTTGCAGGCTGCTTGTCGATCAATCCTCGACCTCTGATTTCACCTCGATGATTCGCCACCAGCATCCTTTTTTATTAGGAATTTCCGCTAGTGCGTCTTCTGCTTTTGCTTCGTTCCAGTAGCTACCTTTCAGCGTTACCCATTTTCCGTTTGCCCGTGCTTTCCGCTGTATCCGCCACACGCTTTCCCCTATGGCGTCTGCTACGTCGTGCACGTCCTGGATCATTCTCTGCATGCTCTTATTTAGCCGGCTTCCGCTGAGCTGCGCTTTAGCCTTCGCCAGCTCGTTGCCCATAACGTCACGCTCTGCCTCGGCCAGCTCGGCACGCTTGAGCGCCTCTAGAAGCTGCTTCCGCAGCTCCATTCTTTCGTCAATCGCAGATACTGTAATTTCGGTAACGTTACTTTTTAGCCGGATCCGATAGGCTTTCTGCTTCTGCGCTGGTGTCAATGCTGCGCCTGTTTTTGGACGGCCACGCCCGCGCTTTGGCTGCTCCAGGGGAAGGGATGCTGTTTGCTTGTCTGCTGGGTCGATCATTGCGGCGGCTCCATGTTTGCTGTCCATGGTGTAATTATAGTAACGTTACCAATAATACGCTATCGGTAACGTTACCAATAATCGACCGCTCGTCGGATATTCGGTAACGCATTGCGCGTTACTCTAATTCGCCTCGGTTCTGACCAGCGCCACGCCCTGGCCGACCCCCTCACTGATTACCCGCTTTTCGCTCTCCGTGGAAATCGTTCTGACGCGTGCGGTACACCCGCACATTTGCGATGGGCCGGAACGGGCCAGTGGCGAAGCCATGCTTTCTTGTCTTCCTGGTTCCGCCGATCGCTGAAAAAGTCGGTATAGGTGATACCCGACTTTTGTCTCATTTTGAGACTCACTCAGTCCTTCCCAAGCACCTCTTCCCTGTACTTCAAAACGTCCTTCGTCGTCAGTTCGCCCAGGTGTTTCCACAGCACGGCGTTCACTAAATCTGCCTCTGAAACGTCTTCCCTGGTCTCAACGATCATGTTGATGCGGCGCTCTTTTATCACCTCAACGAACTCGTCTCTGACGCGGTACGGCTTGGTCACGTTAGTCATTTCCTGTTGTTCCTCTGATGCCGGTTATCTTGTCACACGTTGCACTGTTACAAGTTACAGCGTATAAACCATCGAAACCTGTAACGCGTAACGCTGAAACGGACGCCTCATGATCGACTGGATTGCCGCAATGATCGAGCTACAGCACCCACCGCTAGACAGCGGCGCTGTGGTTTGCATCGAAGCTGACGGCACCGTTGCATGGGAAAGTCCTCGCAAGATGCACGTTCGCGGCTCTTACGAGTCGAGCATTCATGTTCGCAGCATAGGCGGCGACGGAAAGGGAAACGCCACACACCTTTACATCGATGGCAATCCCAGCAAGTGGCTCCAGGGTCACAACCTCGTCGGTTCCGACGATCTTGTTGCGCTGATGTGGGACACCTTCCAGCGACTCTGCGGCTTGGTTGATCTCAATCCCACCGATATTGAAAAGCAGAAGGTTAGGGCAGGGCGGTACCGCATTACTCGCGTCGATTACAACCGCATGTTTGAACTTCCAAGCCGTGCTGATGTTCGTTCCTGGTTGCGAGCTGGTGAGTTCAAGTGCAAGTCACGCCATGGCCGTCCTGTAAATAATCGCGGCACGCTTACTTTTGGCAAGGGTTCTTCCCATTGGTCAATTGTTTGTTATTGCAAAGCTGATGAGTTGAATTCTGGCGGCTCTCATAAGTTGCCTGATGAAATAAACGAACATCCTGAAATTCATGAATGGCTTGATAACAAGCTGCGTGTAGAGCTGCGTTTGCGCTCAAAGAAGCTCAAGGCCTTAGACCTTGAAAATGCGTTCCAACTAACCCCGGCGGTCTTATGGGCTCAGTACCGCCAATTTATAGGGGAATTAGATATGTCTGAGCAGATCGAATTAAACACTGAACAGTTGATGGCACTTCCTAGCAAGCTTGTTGGAACTTACATGCTTTGGAAGCAAGGTCATGACCTTTCTGAAATGATTGCGAAGGCAACATATTATCGCCATCGCACCGAGCTTATGCAGCTTGGTATTGACATTAACATTCGTTGCGACCGTCGTGACGACTCTAACGTCATTCCAATGATCCGTATATTGGAAGCCAAACCCGCCGCTATTCCAGCTTTCTTTTTTGATCGCGGATTAATTCACCAATCCGCACGGCGGGCCTGTTAATGAAAAATGCACTCGATAATTTCTACCTGGGCAAGTTATCGCGCCGGGAGGAAATTCAACAGCGTATGCGTGCTCTGCAAACCAATGGCAGTGTTATCCAGGAAGCCGAAACTGCTGTTTTTGCTTATGAGTCTTTGACTCTAGCTCAGAAACTTGAATTGCAAATCCAGGAAGCCAAGGATTCCAAGTTCAAAGTAGTTCGCAATGAGAAATCCGCTCCATATGTAGGCGACCGTTATTAACGCCCGTCTGGGCAAATCCAGCCGGTCATAAGTTACCGGCGCTCAATAAAGAGGCAATACCATGTCTATGGAAGTTAAATTGATCGTAACTCCAACTTGCACACATCGCTCGGGCATTTCGGGCAAGGGCAATCCTTACACTATGGCTGAGTGTTTCGTTGTCCTGGATGGCGTCGATTTTCCGCAAATGTTTTCTTACTATTGTGCCAAAGAGCAGGAAGTTCTTCCTCCTGGTGAGTATGTATGCCCTTTGAAGGGCACTGTTAAAGACGGTCGCGTTGTATTTGATTTTGACCCGCGCCAGTCACGTCGTGTTCCTAACAAGCCAGCTTCGCAAGCGTAAGGGCAGGGCAGAGCCATGGCGCGCTATCTCTCGTTCTTCCTGGTTGGCCTAGTTTCTGGCTGGACTTGGGGCTTCTTTGACGGCATGGCCGTTGTAGTAGGTAGCGCCTAATGGCTGAACTAACAATCACTGACCTCTACATGCTGATCGTCGCCGTCGCGATGATTGGCTGTTTTGGTCATGGCTATACGGCGGGTTCTCAAAATGATTGACGTAGAACCTGCCTCCCTCGCCGCTGGCGCTTGTGTTTTGTCCTGGGTAACTGGGTACGGCTACGGGCGCTTAAAGCGGTTTATCTACCGCATGACCTATAAAGGGTCGCTTTAAACTGGAGCTTCAAAATGAAGAAAATCATCTTCGCTTCCACCCTGGTACTGGTCTCTGGCTCTGTCATGGCCGCTGTTGATCCTGCTGTAAGCGCCGGCCTCGATGCTGTTGTAGACGATGTTGTTCTTTACATCGGTCTGGCTATTGTTGCTGGTCTCGCACTGATGGGGGCTTCTCTGGCTCCGGAAGTTGGCATGACTCTCGGCAAGCGCTGGATTCGTAAGGGCGCCAAGTAATGAAAAAGGCGACCTTAGTCCTGGCGACTTCGGTCGCCATTTTCTTTTTAGCGACATCAAGTTATGCCGCTACCAGGAAAATTGTTAATCATGGCCAGACAAACCAAGGTGTTATTACTGGCGGTGCTACTACTGGCGCTGTTTCTCTTCCAGCTGGAATGGCTGCTTATTACGGCCAGGATTATGTAGACCAGCATTCTGCCGGTACTCGCTTTAATGCTGGCGATAATCCTGGCGGCTCATCAACAGAACCAAAGGTCAAGGTTACTGTTAAGCCGGTTTCTGTTGTAAGTAAGGCAAAGGTTGCAGCCCAGGCTGTTTCAAAGCTTAAGTCTGCAAGTCCTATAAGTCTTCTCGCTATCCCAGCGCTTGAGTGGGCTATAGATCAAATTCCAGGCGCTAAAATAGAAGGTGGCACATTAGTTAAATCACCTGACCCGCAAACTCAACGTGTTTATTGGGATCGCACGTCTATTGCAGGTAGTGATAAATACATTTCCCCGATTACTGCCTGTAATACTTTTTGGAGTAATGGCGCTGGTCTTGCTTCTGGTCAAACCTTTAACCATGTTCAAACTAGCGCCACTGAGTGGGCTTGTCGTGCTCAGAACCCATTCTATTTTTTTGACTATGTCCGTTCATATACCGTCATATGTCCTAATGGTTTTGACGCATCAGGCAATTGTAATAACCAGCCGCAACAAAGCGTTCCTTTCACGGATTCTGATTACAGCAGCTTAGAATCAACGCTCTCTGGTATAGCAAACTCTGAGTGGTTGCGCGGCCTCATCAAGGCTAACTGTGAAGGTGCTTTGAATCCAGGTGGTTGCTTTGACTCAATGGTTGAGTATCAGCAGTTAGTAGGCCCTAACAACCTCCAGGGCAAGACGCAGACAACTACTACCACCACTCAGAATCCAGACGGCACCACAAGTACCGTTAGCAAAACATCAACGCCGACTTATTCTTATACATACGGCTCAAATTACTACGATTACAAAATTACGATGAACACCACGACCAATAACAATGGTCAAATTACAAATGAAACAACCACCACCGATACCCCTCCAGATCAAGAACCCGATGAAGAGCCAAAAGACGAAGAGGAAGAGCAGGTAGAGCCGCCAACGCTCGGTGACCCGTATGAACCCGTTATTTCGAAGTACAACGATATTAAGTCTGATGTTTCCTCTACTGAGGGCCTAACAACTCAAATACCCTTTGGCCCCTGGTACAGCTTCGGCAGTACTTGTGAAGAAATCCAGGTTGAGCTTCCTGTTTATGGCATGTGGTCTACGACATTCTGCCCAATTGTTGAGGATTGGGTCAGGCCGATACTTGCATTCTTATTTGCTGTTTTCACTTGGCAGTCCTGCCATGTAATGGTTCTTGAGGCGTTGCGAGTCGGGAGGCCGATCTAATGGGTTTTGCATCAATAATGCAGTTCTTCCTCAATATGTTTGTTTACTTTGCAAACTTTGCCATTGCAAAGCTCGGCGTTCGTTACGGTATTCGCCTCGCCCTGGTGGCATTCTGGATAACGGCTGTAGGCGTCTTAACTGCAACGGTTAATAGTATCGTCGGCGCTGTAGTGGCTAATGTTCACCCCGTTATAACAACAGCTTTATCTATCCTGCCTTCCTCTACCGGCGTGTGCATCGCGGCCATTGCCGCATGCCGCGCTGCTTGTTGGCTCTATGTATCCGGCGTTTATGTTGCGTCCGTAAAAGCTCGCGTTTGAACTGCTCCTACCGCACCCCCTTTAGGGGGTGGGGTAGGGGTAGTTCTTTTCTGGAGAATTCTATGGCTGTCTATTTCATCACTGGCAAACTTGGCACCGGCAAGTCACTCGCAGCAATCGACAAGATTCGCGACCGTCTCGCCGATGGTAGGAAGGTAGCGACAAATTTAGATTTGTATCTCGACGGCATGTATACCGAGTGCAAAACATCCGCCACGCGCTTGCCCGATAAGCCCAGGGCGGACGATATGTTTTCACTGGGGCAGGGGTACGACAGTGAAGACCCGCGCGATTACGACGAATCTAAGTTCGGTCTTATTGTTTTGGATGAATGCGGCACCTGGTTGAACTCCAGGGAATGGAACGATAAAGAGCGCCGCAAGCTGATTGATTGGTTTTTGCATGCACGCAAATACCGCTGGGACGTCATGTTTCTTATCCAGGATATTGAGTCGTGTGATGCTCAAATCGTCCGCGCTCTCTGTGAGCACCTGGTCGTTTGTCGTCGCCTGGACCGTATCCGGTTTTCAGGCTTCAAGTTGCCTCGCATTCATGTGGCCAACGTCTACTTGGGCCGCACAACTGAGCTGCGCGTCGAGCGTTGGACATATCGCGGAACGGATCTTTTTGACGCCTACGACACGCGCCAGGTGTTCAAGGATGATTTGTTGTTCACCGACTCCGGGCCTGTCGATATGCGAGCGCCTTACACTATGCTCAGCGCCTGGCACTTGAAGGGTCGTTATCAGGTGGCGCAGCCTGATCCTGTACCGGTTTCTCGCCGGCTGGCGTTTTTTGCACTAGGACTGTTCATCAAGCCTTTGCTGTACGCCTGGTGGCTTGTTGATTCCAGCGGGTGCTATCGCGTGGCTTTCCGTGCAAAGTATCTTGCTGAGCAGGCGCTAGAAATTCAGGCCCGCAAGGCTCGCCGCGCTGAACTTTTGCGCCAGGCGCTTGCGGTTGAATATCCGCCTTTTGTTGACCCGACTGGATTGGAAATTAAATGGGCATGTACGACAGGGACTGGTATCGGCAAGAACGCCGAGAAGCCAGACGCAAAGCAGCAGGCCGCATAGCGGAACCCTCAGGAAGGCCCCAAAAAGCGCCGCCAGACGTTTTTAGCCCTAAAGGGCTGTTCGTCATATCCCTGGCGCTGATCGTCGCTCTAATCGTCTTAGGCTTCGCATAATGTATATTATGTTAAATAGATTACAGAGTGATACGCTACGAGTCCCTCAGGCGGCTGCCTGATCTGCTTATCTTGTGATTGGCTGAATTCGAAACCAAATACCCCCTTACACTTATGTTTTCTCGATTTTGAAAGGCTAATTTGAAACTGCGTAGTTTCCATGGTGGCAATTTTAAAACTCCATCTACTTAGATGTTCATTGAGGGGTTCCCAGCAATCCTCGTCGTTCAGCACGCTTTGGGTGATCAGGAGTGATCGGTCACACCCGGCCAGAGGCATCGCAAGCCAGTGCCTGGGATGGCGTCGCCTACCCAAGTGGTCGCTCCGCCACTCGTCGCTGAGCAGCCTTATACGACCTTAATTTTGATGGTTTTTGAAGGCAATGTAGGGCTTCACTCTCAAGGCTAATGCAAAGCAGTTTAACGGCTCGTACCGGAGTAGCTGCAGGTCGGCAAACTAAATCGCCCAAAAAACGAAAGTAATTCTTTGAAGTCAGCTACGGTGCGGCACTAATGACCGGTAATACAGACCTCCGCCGCCCAAGTCGCACAGAGCACCTGGCGGAACGTCTCGTCAATTGAGTTATTAAATTGTAGTTTCAGCCTTCGGGGCATGAAGTTGTGTTTTCTTTGTGATTTTAATATGGGTTCCAGACTTCAACGTGCCGTAAGGCTCAATTGAGCGTATGGCGACTCTTTCTGTCTTTGAGACCTTGAGCAACTGACCGTCCGCAACGACTAAGACGGTTGCTCCACTTGCTATCGCGATTTGGTAGGCGTTTCTAAATGCACGAGATGCAATTTTCGGAATGTGCAATTCTTGTGCAGATATCTGCTTTTCAGTGAATTGTTTCTTTTCCGATTTGTTCGACATAGCCAGTCCTCAAGTAGATATAATATGTCGGAGTCATACCAGGTTACCGTATTCAATAGCACTCAGCACGCGGCGCACCTGAGCAGCCCCCTCATCGGTATCGCACAGCTCGATTGGCTTGGCATTGCCCAATGCAATGTTCTCCCGCATCATCCAGCTCAATGCGACTTTTTTGCTCTCAAATATACCCTCTGCCATACGTACAACTTCGTCCAGTCGAACAGTATGCTCAGCATTTGATGTGGTGGAGGAACTTTTTTTAATCACCATGAAACGCTCCAGTTACGTTGTCTATTCGTGATCCGTATCAGGTGGGCGTTTTCGGACGAAAAACGTGATTGGTAAGATTTTCATCTAGGATGATCACTGCAAATAAAAGTGAAGTGCCTCGCTGCTAAAAAATATGGCGAAGTTATTGGATATTTATATATTGTCTCGGCTAATAGCTGCATTAAATTAATAGTCGTCCCCTCCCCCATGGCCATTCGGGGATGTTGGGGGCGAGGATGTTATTCAATTGTAGAGCTGAAAATCGGTGTGATAATCGACATTGCTGCATACCGCTCTTGGATCTTACCTGCGAGCAAAATATCGTTGTCGCTTGGGTAGTGTCGCAAGAGAGCTACGGCGGTTTTACGGATTGACTCCGTTTGGGCTATATCTCGTGAAAGCTCCTCCAGAAACTCACGGGCATGAATTACAGCTCGTGTACGTTCGTTTGCCATGGTCATGATCCACTTCCTCAGTATCTCGGCGAGCGCCACAAGATTTTTACCTACGGCGACTTTACAGTGGGTGCCGTCAAGTTGGCACGGAGCTCTGCATAGGCCGCTAACAGCCATTTTTCATGGAGCTGGCCGACTTTAGGTCAGGCTCGCTCCTCCCGAGCGTTCAAAATAATTCCCATGCGCAAATTTGTTAGGTCGTCCTTGCTGAGTGGATTAGCCTGCTCTGTGAAAGCGTATCGAATCTCATGTGACCCTAATTCATCCCAATCGCCGAAGATGAGTAGGAAGTGGGCGCCGCGGCATTTTGAAAGTGGCCCCATGTTTAACCATTCAGGGGTGCTGGCTACAAACACACTCATAATCTCGAGCATCTTCGCTTCAACATGCGAGGCCCCCCAGCACTCCGGGTGGTCGTAGTAATCATCGATGTACGCACCCAGGCACTCTCCGGGGCTAGCGCCAGCGACATAGTTCCGCGATGCATCGAACTCACTGTCACATGCTTTCAGGGAGACATAGGCGTCGGCCACCATCTGAAATGCGGTTTGGCGAGGATCGAGTTCTTCATAGCGGCTGTGGTGCGTCTCCAGGTACACGAAAATCGGTACGCCCTCAGGGTAAGTAATCGGGTTGAGCTGCCAGCCAGCATCACCCCATACCAGAGGAATTTCGTTTGGCGTGAACATTTTTGTTGGACTCATGCAATGTCTCTTATGTCGCTGGTTAAGTGCGTTAGTGCAGAAGATCAGTACAAAAACCAAGGAGCCCTCGTGAACTAAGCCAAGGCCCTAAACCGCCTGGATCGTGCCCGACTCCAGCTCATTATCAATGGCCTACTGGCGGGCTAATCAATGAAACTGCGGAAGCCTCTACCATTGTTTGCAGCATGCCCTCAATTTCAAAAATATCCTCAAGCCTCCCTCTGAGCATGACCTGTAGGGCAGACTGCCCTGAACATGCTGGATTACTGATAGGTCGACGTAACCAGGACACCGGGTCATTCGGGCTGTCGAGTGAGAGGGCTTTTCAATATCTCGGATATATAACTGTACCTACCAGCGCGAATGATTAACTCGCAACGTGCCATAGAGCTAATTTCTTCGCAACGGTCTAGGTCTGGTAAAAGCAAGTTGACCTCGTGAGGAGAACAGCCCCATCGAGAAAGTATTTTTGTCGCTCTCAATAAAAAAATGCTGAGGTCTTCATCAGGCATCTCATGCAAACGATTCCACCAACCACTCAGCGCCATCCACATAGTCTCGATGTAGTTCGCGTGTTGATAACGTTTGCGTTCACTGACATGCGATGGATTGGATGTTCTAATCCACCGACCTAGCTGCGATTGCAGGCAGTACTGGCACAAATCAATAGCCACATTGGCACCATCACCAAACAACGAGTCATAACCGCCCGTGAATTCGACGCTTCTGAACTCGTAGAACTCTCGGTCAAAATGGTTTGCTGTTAGTCCGCACCGATCACATAGCATTTCTGTAAGTACCTGCGTGCTAGTCGTGGTTATATTTCGCACCTTTGCCCTCTCGTTCTTGCCAGCCACAGGAAATTCCTTAGGGCGCAACTCGCCGTTTCAAACGTATATCCAGACAACGGCGTGAAAAATCTATTGGGAAGCGGTTTGTATCACTGCAAGCGCCTATGTCCGAGAGATGCTCTACACCCTAGGCCAGGATGTGAAGCTGGCTGCGGGGTAATCACCACTCAAAAGCACGCAAATATTCACACTATACTGTGAAGACGAGCCGCCATCCATAGCCGACAGTCGCCTCCTGGAATGGGAGGCGGCGTGGAAGTAAGTCTTGAGTTCGGAAGAGTGCTGCGACGGCTACGTTTGGCTGCCGGGCTAACACAGGAACAGCTCGGTCAAGAAGCTGGCTTGCAGCGGAATTACGTCAGTCTCATGGAGCGTGGAGTCAATCAACCTACAATCACGACGATCTTCAAGTTGGCTACCGCGCTCAACATCTCAGCTTCCGAGATGATCACTGAAGTTGAAAAAAACTGTATCAAGCACTGAGAGTCCCTTGTGCCGCCACAGCCGAGTGCAAATACGGCCCACGCAGTCAGGGCATCGGTACCGCAGCGCTCGCATTCGCGGGGGCCAGCTTACGGCCTTCTATAGATACGACACTTGGAAGTCCCTCTCCGTAAGTGCTGTGCGTCAGAGCCGCCTTAGCGTGCTTCACTTTCCATACTCTACCCGTCGTCCATGCGCTACTTTCCGGTGGTAATAAAAAGGGCCCTTACGGACCCTATATTCAACTCAATACTGTATGGCAGGCATTATTGGATACGCCAGCTCTCTACAACATCCGAGCCACGCTCTGCTTTCCAGGCTTTCAAGGTTTTCTGGTTACCACCCTTGGTTTCGACGCGCTCGCCAGACTCAGGATGAACATAAATTTTTACGTCGCGCTCTTTGCGCTGGCCAACCGCAACTGCAGCGGGGGCACGACGAGATGCTTTCGGGTCTAGGATGTTGATCACATCGCCCAGATTGACATTGTACTCTGCCATCAAATCGCGCAGCTTTCTCTCGAACTCAATCTCTTTTTTAAGGGCACCATCGTTTTTCATGGCTTCCAGCTCGGCGAGCTGAGATGCAAGTTGTTGTTCGAGTTGACGGAATTCGGCGAGTCGAGACATTAGGTTCTACCTTTGTGGTGGTTGCAATGATCTATATATGGTAAAGAGTTATGGAATTAAATTCACAGCGACAAATTAATTATAGCTAGCTAAGCCCATTAGCTGTATTCACTAGAAACACAATTTCTGAAGCGATCATGCATCCAGTACCGTTTCGTGCTCCCAACGCTTAACTCGTCGATGCGTTCTTGGAGTGCAATGCTTCTTGAGGGAGTAACTTTAGCAATTTTCTTAAAGGCATAACGAGGTTAAATAAAGAATCTTGCCTTGTTATGCGTTGCGAGTGACCTAAATTTCGCAAGAGGAAATTAGTCTTGATACCTGTGCTGTATGCACAGGCGAATCACGGACTCACCCGCGAAGCGAGCGCGAGTACACTGGCAATAAGGCCTTAGCCCAAAAAACCGCCCTGAGGGGCGGTTTTTTTATTCGCAAACCTTGGTGAGGCCATGGTTTGCATCTCACTGGATACTCTGACAAGGGGAACATTAGAGTATACTGGTCGCCCGGTCAATCATCAGGTCGCATTGAGTCGTCCCTGTTTCATAGGCACGACTAGAGTTGATTTCGCTGGCTGCACTCTGTCACGCCACCAGTGGCTGATTTTGGTCGATTACAGCCTCTTGCAACTGGCAGCAACCGACACATAGCAGACTTCAGTCTTACGATAAGCATTCCAGCGACATGCACTTCTATGTCCACTCGAACACGCTAGGAGGGCTCGCCCCAAGTAGCCAGTGGATCAGAGGTAAGATCAACACCATTCTGAACGTATAGACCGGGTTCGACACATTTCAACCACCGGTCCTTCAACGAAAGATCAACCCGGCCAAGTAAGCTGAAATTCTCTGCGTGATCCGACCCGCACGTGCAGTCGTCCTCATGCATAACACGCTCCCAGCCACCACTGCTGTCGATCCGGTAATGCAATCCATAGAAGCGTCCAACGCCCATGATGCGCAGTCCTGGATGATCGACGCCATACTCAAAAACACAGACAATGTCTTCAGGCATCTTCACGATTCCTACGCCCTTCCCATATCGCGTGTCCATCCCATGGTAAACAAGACCATCCACCTCGATAGAGATCTCGTCGTACTCCTCAAGCAGCTTGTTGATCTCCGGAAGGATGAAGCGAGGCGTACTAGCTCCGTGATATAAGGAGCCACTGCATAGAAGCTGGGCTATTTGTGTGGCGGTCGCGGTCTGGCAAGCTGGCGGAGGCGGAAGATCCCTGGTCCAGAATGGTCGATACATCGCGCTCCGAGGCGGCATGTGCTTTTGAAGGTGCCAAGAGTACTCTGGAAGCTCCAGTGATCGTTGGAATGCTTCGAGGCAGTCATCTGGGACGTGTCGCATCTTTTCCCATGGTATCGCCAGCAGTTCGCGATACACGGGATCGTCCGAAGGCTCAGGGAATAACCAGCCAGCGTTATAGTCCTCCGCGAAGTTGCGCAGAACCTCTGCCGGCGCGGTGATATGACAAGGGATGCAATCACCACTTAGGCCACTCTGAATCAAAGGGCCAACCATGTACGCGTCTTGTCGCACGTATCGCGGCGCTCCCTGGTCTGTGGCGATTTCTGATAGGTGAACCGCCTGAATTCCAGACTGTCGAAGAGACTTCTGGCTTATTAGGTAGAGGTGGCCTATGTCCTCGGTTGGTACAAACCACGCATTGAGTGTGCGCAGCCAGACCGGGTCTTCGAAACAGTCTTCAACCAAGTTGACTGCGATCTTTGACTCAAACCTATTGCTTGCGAACCAAGCGGCAACGCGCGGATCACCGGAGGCATCTAGAAAGAATGAGCGAAACCCATAGTGCTGTAGGATCGCTTGGTTGGTGGCTGTATCGCCAGTCTTCTTCCAGCCGCGCACTAGATGCTGTAGGGCCCTCTTTGCGTAATAGGTCCACTTAATCATCAGGTCGGGCACGCAGCCCTGACGCTGAAATGTGGTAGACAATGAAGGGATACTATTAGAGTCGGGGTAGTGCTGGGCTTGCCCCCTGTATAGAACGCCCGGTCCATATGCTTCAATAGCCATTCTGAGCTCTTCAAGTGTCTCGCAGTGCCGCTTTTCCATGCCCCCTCCTCCCGCCACTCTCGCTACTCAGTTGTCCCCGGCGCCAACACTAGATAAGCAACAAACAGCCACCATTATCCTTGCCTAGCCTCAGGGCTGCAGAACCGTTTAGATCAAACCTGAGCAGCCAATGGGTGGATCCAGCATCCTGGGCTTAGGCAATTGAAAAAGTCCACCTGCACTTGGCCAAGATCATTCTGAATTGTCTGGTAGGCATCAGCCCTGTGCTGTTCGCGGTACTCATCCCAGAGCTGGATCAACGTCTGGCGTTTTCCCTGCATCAATTTGTGGATAGCAACCCAGTCTGGTATCACCTTGCCGCTTTCCTGCTGCCTGGGTGAATGGAGGAAGGTTTTCAGCTGGCGATCATCCATGCCCTGGACCGCCGCCCAGTCCCAATTGTTGCGTTCCGCAATGGACAGAACTCTCTTGGCGGTATTGGTTGAAATACCCGCCAGCTTGGCAATTTTCCGGTTACTCATTGCCGCGCAGCAGTGGAGTTGCAGCGCTTTACGATAGGTTTGCACTTGCATAGCTGTACCCTCCACGAGTCGCTCTTATGCTCGAATGAGCCATACGAACGGCATCGTTAGACGCAATCGAAAAAAGGATACAGAGAGGCCCCGAAGCCAGAGTCTGAACACTGGCTCGCGTCTTGACAGACCGGGCTTCGGGGATAAGACTGAAGACAGTCGGGGATTCAAATCGACTGCCTTGAAAGGCCTCTGGGATCGTCGTTCCAGGGGCCTTTTCTTATTCGCGCCTCACTGTGTTGGTTGCACGTATGGTCGCTAGGCCACTTGGGATCACCTCCTTGCTCTCGCTAGGGTGAAACGCCGAGCGCGGCGCTGAAGCGCTGCTCGGCCAGATAGCGCGCAACATCCTTCACCAGAGCGTGCTTTCCACGACGGTGCTCTAGGTTGAATAGAGGGACTGCGACGGTGTTTCGTATTCGTGACTGCCGAAAGGCCTCCTTCGACGTATAGCCCAAGGCACGTAGTAGCTAATCTCCGCTCATGACAGGCCCGTAGCGGCCCAGCAAATCGCTCTCGAGGCTTTTGGCGAGCTCATCAATCAGCAGGCATTTTTCGGTTTCATCCATCGTGGCGCATCCAAGTCGTGCGTATTAAGCCGTGACCTCATGAGTCTATGCCTCGCCGTAAATAGCTGCACTCCGTCGCCTTTTCCGGGGAAATCGCAGAAAAATTAAATACTGCGACTAGATTTTATTTGTGCCTCCGTAGCGCTTAAGGCCTTTTAAATCGGCGGGGTTGGATACACGCGCGCATGTATCCAGTTTCACACTGGGCGCGGCCCATAGAATATTTTTGACTATGCTCAAGTCGGTAATAGCCATTCGCAGCAAGTACTATGCAAGCGAATTACAGCGGAGACTCGGAGTGGGAAAAGTTTCGCAAATTCTTCCGGCCCTAATCGAGATAAGCCACGCTGGAAGTGAAATTAATTACTGTAAGTTCCGCGCAGACCTCTATCGATAGAGGTCTGGTGAGAACATAAAAAGTAATCTTCTAATAAAAGCCGTTGAGAGCATATTGCCTGGCACTGCAAGAGTTATTTCTCACCCACTCTGGCCTTTGCTCTCGGCTCGGGCGGTCGAGGAGAATCAACTCATAGCGCTTGCGCAGGAGCTTGAGCCTGGTTTCGCTTCAGCCCTACTTAAATATGACGAACTCACGCGAGCTATATACTTCAGAAACTTCTCTAAAGATCGTAGCTGGTATCGCCCAGGATCAAAATTCCTGCGGATTATTGATCGGCGCAGCCTGGACGATCTTGCCGCCTTGGTGATCGCAATTAAACTGCATGAGTTGCATGGCGAATACGGCGTATCTAGACTTCTACGGGAGGTTGTAAGACATTTCTTTGTGGAGATCAGTTTGATGGATGATTTTGAATGCGTCGCTGAAGATTTATACCGAGAGGTGCATGGCGCTCTTGCTGAGGTTCCATTTTCCGAAAAATGTGACAGGGAAGTATTCCTCGTGTTTGCTCAAGTTCTGGCTGCTGAAACGCCTGAGAGAATGCTCGGAATAATTCGAAGAGTCTCGGCTGGCCGCGCAACCCATGTCGGGGAATACAGCGAGATATTGAGATGTAGTAGAACTGCTGCATATGTATCTGGCGACTGAAGCGTGCTTAAAGTCCGTTGGGGTTACTAGCAGACGCAGGCGAAGACTTTGCGGCCAGACGTGGGGAATTAATCCTCCCGAGGAGCATGCTCCAAATTATGCGTATTGCGTCGGCTCACTGTTTTCGCGACGCGGCACAGTGATTTTGTACTCATGATCAAACACACCGCCTTTGATCAGTTGGCGCGCCCCACTACCCAGATCAATCTGATCGATCTTGGCGACAACAGGCTTGTACCAACTCCGACCATATTCGCGGGCAGTCCAAAGCACGGCCCGCTTGGCCTTAACCGAGCGACAAGCTATCAGCATCGCAGTGAGCAGATGCGGCCGTAACGTGCCCATCCCCTCTACAACATCAATGAGATGCTCCCAGTCATCTTGAGTTTTGAGCAGGCTTGCCCACTCAACCAGTGCCCGCTCTGGGCTTGAGATCAGGCACCAGCTTTGAGTTTGGCCAAAGCCGAAGATTTCCAAACCAGTCCCCACCAGAGCCATCTCAAGCTCATGCCTGCCGAGGTGGAAGATTTCACCTGCATCCGGGTCGCCAGCCCTGCCCGAGAAAAGCTTCTTCGAGTCCAGCTGTCGCCACGTGACAGACGTCATTGAACTCATCCACTTAGGGATAGCGGCTGGTGTGGTAACCGTAACGCTTGAGTCCTGGAAGTCAGAGACGTAATGCGCCAGATTTTGTAGCCATAGCGCGGAGTAACCCGCGACAGCAATTGGCGTGGCGGAGGTTAACAACACCGAGTTGAGAGCAACCCTCCAGCTCGGTGCATTGGAAAGGATACTGTCACGGGCGTCCCAGGATATGGCTCCAAGCGGCTTGGCATACAGTCCACGCCCGACCCGTACTAGGTAGCCAGAGCTGACAAAGCGGCTCAGGCGATCATCTTCGAACCCCTGGCTGACCAGCCATTCACGGGGCACGACGACGTGCTCAGGAAATGCCGTACCCAGCTCAAGGAGTTTATGTGAGCGCTTATTTACATGCTTCATGCGCAAGATATTCGCTATATCGATAAAGCATTCGAACATCATCGACAGCCATTACGCAATTACGTCGAAGCAACATAACGAGACTACCCATGCCCCTCGACGCGACCTTGGACTGGGTAGCATCCGCTATTGCTTGGGAGGGTTATCAATTCCTAGGTAATGGGCCCGAGCTTTCGCAAGCAGCTGCGCCGAAGACAAACGACCTGCTCGGTACTCATTGAGCAGATCGGCCAAGAATGGTGATGGGGACTGCCCGGAGATCCGAGCAGATGCCACCACGCGATCAACATCAGCTGCTCTTTCGGCTTCCAAGTGCTGCTTATTCGCCATGACAGTGCCGCCTCTGAAGCGCCAGACGTTCGCGTCCGGTCCGTATCAATACCGCGATGGATTATTTCGTTGGCCGTAGTTAAACGTAACCTGGCTGAGCGATGCCGGCAAACTGGTTAGCCTGCCAGATAGGCCCCGTGACTCAGAATCCGACGGAAGCTTGGCGATCTAAGTGAGCGCCTGCTTAAAAAGCCGAGCAGTGCACTCGCGAGCAGTATGTGCGTAACTGCTTCTGGGCTGGCTACATACTGCATCTCTTAGCCTACGTTTAGTAGCCATGGGAGGCTCCAGCCCAGTAAAATCGGCAGCGATCGGCCAATAGCTGCCGATCTGAAATGGCTGATTGGGCTCGAAAAGGCATGTTCATGGGGGCGGATTGTCAGAGCCTTGGACCATAGTCGCAGCACGGTTTTTTAGCATTGCAACTGACCGCCGCAGTGCGAACAATGACTGAACTTGGCCTCACGCGTCGCGTGCTGAAAAATCCGCATCGCGAGGGCGGCTTTCGCACCTCATGGAATAGAAGAACAAGGATGAAGATTCATCATGAGACGATCGCTGCCAGAGGGATATGCAAGCTACAGTGTCAGATGTGCCGCTATCAGGTGCCCAGGCTCAGCGGATACCTACACGGCCATAATTTGCAAAGGCATGTACATATCAAATAAAGGAGATAGGCAGATGGGTATAAAACCTGGACCAAAACCGATAGCTGAATCGACTGGTAAAAAAGATCAACGTCGCCGTGTTACTACCGAGAACAAAGATAAACACCCTGACCTAGAAGTGCATAAGCACAAAAAAGGGGAGTGACCGGTAAAGTCCCGCCTTACATGGCGGGGCTTTTACATAAATATGGGGCAAAAACCTAGCCGCTTTACGGCCCTTCGGCAAAGCCTTGCCAGACTCGCTTAACGCACAATGAATGACACTTCATTACTGGCGACAATGGCCATCAATGCTGGCAGCCCCTCAACACTCATCTTGCGATGAACCGTATTCAGTAGGATCTCGTCATCCTGACTTGGGCGCGCCGGAACGCCATCTGGATGTGAATGCCACTCGCCTAGGTAGTCGACCACTCGGGCAGTTCTAGCATGTACCTCTTCGAGCGCCTCCTGCTGCCCCCTCTCGCCTCTGATGAAGTGGCTGGTACTGGATTGACTGTCGGGCGGCGTGGGCAGCACATCGACAATGACGAGAGTCCTAGCCTTCAAATCGGTAATCCCTATGATGGAGCCACCAATTTCATTGGGAAGTGCAGCGAGGCGTGCTTGCTTGAGTTTATCCACGAGCGCTGCATCGTATTTGATGGTCCAACTGTTGGAGGTCGTTGTGAAAACCTCGAACAAGGAAACCTCATGAGAGGCGATCCCCCCCGACTGCTCGTCATAGGCCCAGACGCAGAGGCGCGCTTCAGGTTTTGCCACTGACTGGCGTAGCTGACGCGAAAGAATACCGGCATGAACGTGGATGCACTCATCGGATATGCGCACCGAAATGTCCCGACAGCCCCCACCGACCCAGCGATCACCAAGATGATTTGCTAAGTGCTCCTGCCCCCACTCATTGTTGAGGACCGCCCGATAATATTGGCCCTCCATTCCGTCGACGCGCTGCTGTCGAGCCTGATCCTCGAGAATCATCACGCTTGAAAGCCCCGACGGTGTCAGGAAGAGGCTCGCCGTACGTGGGGCATTAGCCGTGCGCGCTAACTGTCGGGGCGCCTGCAGGGTAGTAGTTACATCTACGACTAGTTGGGCTTCTGACAGTGCGTTAAGCACATCCTCGTCCTGTGACAGGATGCTTTTTGCGATGGCACCTGGTAGTGGTTCGTCAGGGTAGATGCGCGCTGCATGATCTTGCATGACATCGACTTTCTCTTGGCCAATGCCATAGTCAAACGCTACGTGCCGACTTAGGTTGTGTGGCATCAGTCGGTCAGGGTCTATGAATGTCCAGTGTCCCCACCCCTGGCGAATCCAGAGGTCTGCCAATGCACTGCCAAGTGCGCCTACACCGGCCAAGACGCCTTCGAACTGAGAATTCTCCGGCGCCACTGCTGACAAATCTCGCGCCATATTGGCTGTGAGTGCCGAACGTACTTCTACAGGCACTGGCTCCAGAGATCGCCAATCAGCCCCTCTTTGTCCGCCCACCAGCGTTATGCGCAAGCAACGACCGTTTGCATCTGGCGGGCCTAGCATGTCGAAGGCTTTAGCAAGTTCGAACAACGAGGACGTCATCAAGAAGCCCAAGACATCAATCCGGTCAGGCTCGCCCTGCCTTGTGCGAGGAACCCACAACAGGATCAGCAGCCCTTCACCGCCCCCCGCTGAGGGTGAAACACCCTCTGCGATAGCTTCAAAGACACTTTCATAGAGTGGCTTTGACAAGTCACTGTCCCACACCTCCAACTGGTCCTGGAGCGCACCCAGCGTGTCTGGCAACTCGACCACCGTGGTCGAGTCCACTGGCGGAACAGCAATGGAGACCACCCGTATAGCTTTAGATTGAGCGGTGGGAGTGAAAGGCACTGCACGCAGGATGAGCGACTGGCCTTCCCCCACCCTTAAAAAAGTGAGAGTTTTTCCACCAGCTGCCGCGTAGTCGGCATAATTGGCAGGCAGTATCAGCTGACAAGGGCTCATGTAGAAAAGCTGCTCCAGCGGCTGATCATCTCGGTGCAGCTTCAGCTGTGCTGACTCCCGGAGCCACCAGAACATTCGCGCGATGAATCGCTGTGGCGTCCAACTTATCTGCACTGCTGCCCAGTCGGAATCATACAAACACAGCATCCGAGGGCCGCCAGGAGTTCTCGGATGCTGGTGTGAAAGCGCCGGAAAGTCCTTGCGCAGTGCATTTATAAAAATAGGGACGCGGTACTTTGGGTTTACACCTATCGCAAGGCGTTCCTGGCGACGAATCCCGGCCAGGTTGCCAGAGTCGACGGTGCCATCGCCCGCATCGATGATTATGTACTCGGTGCGAGACGTTTCCGACGTTTCACAGCGGAGCTCGCGGAGCTCGATGTAGGGGCTCGCGCGACAAGCTTTTAGCAACGCAGCCGTCTCGGGGTACAGCTCATCTTCCCGAGACGCCTCTACCACTTCGCCAAGTACGAAGTACTCGATCATTTCCCGCTACCAGCCCGGGGCGCTACGGCAGCCGCAACCGAGGTAGTTGTGGCTCCAGCCAATGCAGCGGCTACTACGGCCCGCTTAACCTTCCCGTTGGACTCCACGGTGAACTCAAGAACAGCCTCATCTTTGAGATCTCCGGTGCAGCCAAACCAGCCATCAACATCAGCCAAGATGTCCTTGTACTCTCGCTTCGCACGGATGTTCGGCGGATCAATGTCATCGTCGAGAATTGCTTTGCTGCTCGCGACGATGGTGGCTCCGCTGCGAGCCTGGCCGAGGGCATTGCGCGCACCGTCGTTGAGCTTGGCCTTTTCTCCTTTCTCCGACCAGCTGTCATAGGACAGGGTGCGCCAGGAGCAATGGTGTGGCGCGAGCAGCAAGTCGTACTCAAGCGTTTCAGGTGTTTTCTCGAAGCGTTCCCACATGCGTTCCCAGATGAGCACCGCCGCGTCGCCCCCCACCAAAAACCGAGTTTTGGTACTTGAGTACGCCGATGGGGAGATTTCGATGTTCATGACAACGCTGGACTCGTTCTTGCTGAGTTGCTCTTCAAGAGCGGAGTCATCGTCATGCGGCGCAGGAGCCAGCAGGTGCGCTCTGAAATATGCGGGGTAGTCCTCACCATCAATGCGGCTGAATTTTTCGCCGGACTTGATAACGATTAGGCCGAGGCTATCCGTTTTGCCCTTGATATCCTCGCCCATGATGAGGATGCGATTGCCACTTCCCGCGCTTCGATAGGTCCGCCAATACTCGACCCGACGACGAGCCTCCTTGTCGAAAGCTGCCGCGTCGTCACACAGCTTGTGGCTGGACGATCTGCGCCGGAAGATCAGCGGAGACGACCAGAGCTCACGAATCAGGATGCGCTTGTCATCTTGAGCCAGATTATCGTCTGGATAGTCGGCGGGATCGCCGAGCCAGAAATGCTTGGCCAGCCCACGGCAGTGATCCTGGTCCGGATGGCTCAGAAGAAATGCATCCACATAAGGACGCAGATTCTGATCTTTCAGCAACCGCTTGCGGAGAGCACTCGCAACGTCAGGGGTTTCGTCGTCCGGGTCATCGGCCGCTACGCGAATATTGCTGTCAATGAGGATGGTCGTGACGCGCGTGTCAGCGAGCCGCACGAGGGTCATGTCACCATTGCCGACTTGAAAAAACGTGATCTTCGCCGCCATAAATCCCTCCTCGGGTCGCAGTGCGAGCTTGAAAAAACCTTCACGCCGGTTAAGATACGTATAGAAAAACGACCCGTCTATATCCTATGCGAATATTTTTTATGCCCACAATCCATTCAGCTGACTACTCATGACTAATCCGACTGCTCGCACTGGGCGCTGGGGGCAAGACCGACGCTTGGAGTTTATTGATTTCAGGCTGTTCTGGGAGGGGCGCCTGAATCGCTCTGATTTGACGACTTTCTTCCGAATATCGGTTCCCCAGGCGTCACTGGACCTTGCGGCCTATCAAGAACTGGCACCAGGCAACATGGTCTACGACCGCACACAAAAGACGTACGTGGCGGCCTCAACATTTGCGCCCGCCCTGACTAGCCCGGACAGCAGCCACTACCTCAACGAGCTGTTGTGGCGGGAGATTGGCACCGTTGCGGCCAGTGATAGCTTCATCGGGTGGGCCCCACCTGTAGCAAGCCTGCCCTCACCTACCCGACAGGTAGATACGCAGATTCTCATCAGCCTAATCAGAGCCCTCCAGAAGGGTGAGGCGCTTACCGTCGACTATCGCTCGATGACTCATTTCGACGAGCCGACGTTGCGAACCATCTATCCAGCGTCATTCGCACACGATGGCTTCCGATGGCACATCCGAGCCTTCTGCTTCAAATCACAAATCTTCAAGGATTTCGTTCTAGGACGAATCGCATCAGTAGTGGACTCTCTTCCCCCACCCTCACCGGTACCCAAGGACACAGAATGGGAGACCTACATAGACGTGGTGATTGGACCCAATCCGACCTACCCGCCCAACAAGTGCAAAGCGATTGAGCACGACTACCAAATGGTGAATGGGGAAACCAAGATCCGTGCGCGCAAACCGCAACTCTATTACCTCAACCGTCGCCTTAACCTGAACGACAACCCGGGCGACCCTATTGATGAGAAGCAACAGATCGTCATGCTTCGTATCGAAGAATATTTGCCTGTAAGGGAGTCACAGCTCGATGTCTGATAACGGATCGCAAGCGAAGGCCCCAGATAAAAGGGAGTGGATGATCTTCGTAATCATCATCTATCTGATGGGATTGTTGATTTTTGCGACCTACTCACTAGGGGCCATGGGTTTAGGCTGGTTACCTGCGCCTTATGCACCACTACGCGTGCCACTCATGTGTGGCTCTATTGCGTATGTAGGGGGCGCGCTGTACTGCTTCCGAGCGATCTATCTCAACAAGTGCGTCTACAAGCGTTGGGATCCGGACTGGCATGTCTGGTACCTCATTCGCCCCATCACCAGCACCATAGCCGGGGCGGTGAGCTACCTGTTCCTTAAGGCAGGCCTGCTAGTACTGGAGTCCAGCTCAAACACTGACGCAAGCGAGATCGGCTTCTTTGCACTGGCGTTCATTGCGGGTTTTAACGTCGACAAATTCGTTGCCAAAATCGAAGAGGTGGCAAAGGCAGTTTGGGGTATCGACAAGTCAAGGAGCTCGCAGGTACGGGCTGGAGAGCGCCTAGAGAACACCTCGGGTGACACTCCACTTCAATCCGAAAAAGCTTCTGACTAAAGATGGCAACTGACAAAGATCGCCTTGAGTCAGTTGCTGCCGCTTATAACAGGTAGTTCTGGCTCAAAAAAGCCCTTTGCCAACGGCCGCTATTGACCGGAGTCGAGCATCAGTGAACGGCAACTACCATCCGATTCTGTTGAAAAAGTCGGTTTTCTGAAATGGCCAGAGCAAAGGTCGGTGAACGCGCCTGTTTAGCACTCAGTCATGTGAAATCTGAGTCCAATAGCCTTTGCCGGAAGTAAAGATTTCAATCTCAAACGCATACTTTTTTGCTGCTGGAGCCATGGCCGACTTTTTCAACAGAATCATCCCAAAGCGGACAGTCAGTCATCTCCGTTGACTGAGTGAGACAACGCTGATGAAGCAGTAGCAAGCCATAAGCAGGTATGACAAAGCTTAGGCAGCAGCAAAGACGACTACTTTGAGGAACACCATTGAACGTTTTTAGTACCAAGGACAATCCTAAATTCCCCTACCCACTGACGCAGACGCTATACAACAAAAAGACTAGTCGGGAAAAGCCATATGTATGGGCTATTGGTGAAGAAGTAAAGTCCTACGCTATCTGTCCTGCATGCCAGAATCCCACTACGTTGGTAAACCGTCACATTGCACAGACCAATGCGACAATTCTGTATGCGAAACACACGGGCCATGACGTGTCAGGCCTGGCTGGTCATAACCAGGCTGCCTATCTCGATTGCCCGTTTCACAACCCCGAACGTTTCGACAGCAAGACACGCAGATCCAGTACTGGGCGAAATAACGAGCTGCGCGAAGCATTGCGCAACCACCTGCATCTGGTGATTACGACCCTTGAAGGTGCTATCGGCGTCAGATTTAGCGACACGGTTGTCGAGTCGATGGTGCAGGACTTTGGTGGCAATTGTGGGTATGAGTACAAGGCAATCAATTTATACAACTTACCCTTCGGCTTCGCCTACATGACAGAAGCACAGGATTTACATGGATGTACTGTTGAGTCAGAAATCGCCGATGCGATTAATACGGGCTCCGTTGGCTTCGAGACCAGTCGATATTCTTCAGTCTTTCGTAGATGTGGAGTAAAAGGCACCAAGCTTCGATTCTATTTCAACAACCATCGACTTGATGAGTCGTCGGTCGGCAAGGACTCGATAGATCTTGTGGTTGTTGAAATAGACGTCACATCTAATGAATCTAGAATCTTGTTTACAAAGCGCGTGGACTTTGATTGCGAAAAATTTTTCAACACATACATGCGACGTGAACGTTTCAGATTACTAGCACATCGATATTTTTAATTCCGTTGTTTCAACATAGAGCCATGGAGGCGCTGCATGCAGCGCGACCAAGTTGATAATCGTCAGCTATTGGCTGAAGGCGGCTTGCTGTGGGCCATGTGCGGTGAACTGCGATATAGATGCATGCGGTAGTCGATCTAGCCCCATACGCCCTATCAGCAGGGTGTTCAGACTTTTCCGGCACCGTGTATCACTATAGACCAGCTGGGCATATCAAACTTTCTGGCCCCTACACTTTGCCTGACATTTTCAAACGAGGCTTCGACGTGTTCAGGAAATCCTGGGCGATTCAGAATTCACATCCCAAAGCTTACTGACACAAATTTCCTAAATAGACTCCATGAGCGAGTTAGCCTCTCGAAAGCTGATGGCGTTGCTGGCGAAATTGAAAGTCCCCATGGTTTTTACTTCCTCCGCAGCGCGGATAAACTCACCAAGCGCGGCCCTGGCAAATGAGCTACCAAGACTGACTCTTCGGACACCAACCCCTGCAAGCTCATCCACTGTGAGCGTAGAGTCTGCCAAGCCCATCACCACATTGACAGGTTTTTGTAACGCCTCACAAACAATCTGGATAGCATTCAAATCGGGCAAGCCGGGTGCAAAGAGAACGTCGGCTCCAGCCTGTTCAAATGCTATGAGTCTGCGGATTGTGTCGTCCAGATCATGTATTCCTGAACTGAAGTTTTCAGCACGAGCCACAAATACAAAAGGGAACGACAGGCTGCGCGCAGCTTCAACACCAGCAATAACTCGCTCCAGCGCATGGTTGAACTCGTAGATTGGCGCTTGTAGGTTACCAGTAGCGTCTTCGATTGAACCGCCAACAAGCCCAATTTCAGCAGCCATGCTGATTGTTTTAGAAACCTCTTCAGGTGAGTCTCCAAATCCATTTTCCAGGTCGGCGCTGACAGGCAAATGGGTTGCCTCAACGATGCTTTGAGCATTGGCAAGTATCTCCAGCCGCGACAGAGCGCCTTCCGCATCTCGACGGCCCAGGCTAAACGCTAGACCAGCACTCGTCGTAGCTAATGCTTCAAACCCCATAGATGTCAGAATCTTTGCGCTGCCTGCATCCCACGGATTTGGCAGGATAAGTGGTTGTCTGCGCGAATGAAGCGCTTGAAACGTCAAAGCTTTATCCAGATGTTGCATTACGGCTCCAAATTAATTGGTTTTGAACAACAGCTAGGTTAGCCAACATGACTCGATACGGCCTAACTGGGAAAACGCACTGATCTGCACACCGAATTGCATTGCATCTGAATATATCAAGATCGTCGCCGGCCTCATCCGTTGCTTCTTGGGACTGGTGGTCAAAGGTTTTCAGTACCGCCTGGCCAAGAGTCTCCCAGTCGTCCTCGAATGCCTCAACAGCGAGTGCTGCTTTCCACCAGTCTCGACCGGGAAGGTTTTCGAGGAGCAGTAACGGACGCAACGCTTGCAAGCCTGAATGGCATTGCAGCACCCCGCTCACGAGGGCGTTGAAGAGCTCTCTCGGCTGGTTCGGCAAATCAGAGTGGCGAAGCGACCAGCCCAGCGCTGGTTTTGACTCCTGGTCGTGTTCATCACGCCGATAGCGAATGCCGATGGATGCGATGTCCCGAAAAACTTCGATTGCCTCTTCACGCGGAATTACGGCGATGACCAGACAGGCCCACAGCATCTCCGGTAGGCGAGTGTTAGCCCATGACGAGAAACTCATCCCTGTGAGTTGCATCATGGGAGGTATGAGCGCTTTGCCTAGCCGATTGGGAACAGGCATGAAGGCTCACGTTCGTCCTGCCGATAGTACTGACCTGACGAGCATTCGCCAGCCACAGAAGCCCCCAAGATACGGACAAGAACGCAGCCTGGGGGTGATCGAGTTCCCTGCCGCAACTAGAGGGCATTGGTATACCGAGATGAAAAGTCGACGTGACGAAAAAAACCAACGTACGCCGTAATGTCATCGTGGACATAGGTTCATTGGCGAAGGATGAACCTATGTGTACCCGCGTCCATGGGTGAGCTGTCCCGATCCTATAACCCTAAGAAAACCCTTCGCTGCGCATTTTCCGGAGCACATCCTGCCAACGCGACAATTGCTTGGTATCACCAGTTCGTTTAACCCCGCTGGCTTTGAATAGATAAAGTCCTTCGGCGTTAAAGGCGTACACCGGCAGCAAATCCGAACGCTGGTTGGCAGGTAGTATCTGGTTGATCAGGTTGTCCAACACCAGAGGTTCCGCACTGCTACTGGCGTAATAGGTCACCACCATGTGTGCCTGGTTCAGCCTGAGTGCCTTTACATAGGTAATGCGCAGTTTGTCCGCCGGAACAGCCAGTTGGCGCAGGCTGAAATACTTGGCAAGCGAATAGTCTTCGCAGTCTGCCCTGCCCTTTAGCAGTGCCTCGACCGGTGTGGCCCAGTAGTCATGCTCGTCCCAGATCTTGATGTCATCGACAAAACGCAGCACTCGATTGAAGTGGCGATTGACGGCTTGCAGCTTGTCCATCTCGCCAAGCCCTTGGCTCTGCAACAGCAGTGCTTGCCAATCCAGAATACGTTTGCGCGCATCCCCCAGAGGGCCATGACGTTGTTCGGCTAGACGGATGATCTGCTGAAAATCCCAACCCACCACGCGGCTAGCCCATGAAGCGCCGAACAATAGGCTAGGAAGGCCAAAAAACGCTATTTGCAGCACGGCACGTCTGCTGTAGCAACTCTCCTCGGAGTCTCTGGTACCTGGCATCGGTTCCTATCTCCGGATAGCGCTGCTCTAACACAGCAAACCGTTGAGGTAGCGATGAGCCAATGGGTCGCGACTGCCCTCGAACAGATCGCACGCAGGCCCACTGTCCAGAACACAGCCGCAGCCATCACGCACCCAGCAGACCGCCACATGATCGGCCAGCCGCCGGGCCTGAGCCAGGTTGT
Organism: Pseudomonas sp. WS 5011; assembly: GCF_012985775.1. Lineage (NCBI taxonomy): Bacteria > Pseudomonadati > Pseudomonadota > Gammaproteobacteria > Pseudomonadales > Pseudomonadaceae > Pseudomonas > Pseudomonas sp. WS 5011. The sequence continues at coordinate 21,146 of NZ_JAAQXA010000024.1, read as the reverse complement.
GGGTCACCATCAGCAGGGTGTAGCGCCCTTTAAGACTTTCGATCAGCGCCTCGACCGTGGCACTGGCAATTGGGTCCAGGGCACTGCAGGGCTCGTCCAGCAACAGCACTCTCGGCTGCAGCGCCAGGGCGCGAGCGAAACACAGGCGTTGCTGCTGACCGCCAGACAATCCCAGGGCCGGTTTATGCAGGCGTTCGCACACCTCTTTCCATAAGCCGGTGGCTTGCAATGCTTGCTCCATGCGGCCGTGCAATTCGGCTTTGTCACGCAGGCCATGCTCACGCAAGGCAAACAGAATGTTTTCGGCAATACTCAAGGGAAATGGATTGGGTTGCTGGAACACCATGCCAACCTGGCGACGTAAGGCTTGTACATCCATGCGGTGACTCAGCACATCTTGATTGTCGATCAATACCCGGCCACTAACGCGAGCTCCAGGGGTCAGATCAGTCATGCGGTTTACCGCAGACAACATGCTGCTCTTGCCACAGCCACTGGGGCCAACCACGGCCATAAGCTCACCGGGGGCAACATCCAGCGATGCTCCGAGCAAGGCCCCCTGCTCACCGTAGTGCACGCTGAGATTCTGGATACTGAGTGAAGGCGGTTGCGTTGACACAGTCATAACATTATCTCGCGAATGAAAGCGGTCGTTTGCCGATCTGCCAGGCCAGTAATTGGATTGCCAGGGCGAAACCCAGCAAGACCAGCGCGGTTGCCGCCGAGGCCGGGCTACCACCGGATACATTCATGGCCAGATCATAGATATGCACGGCCAGGGTACGCCCAGAGTCAAACAGGCTCTCCGGCCAGCGCATTACATAGCCGGCGGTGAACAGCAGCACAGCAGTCTCTGCCAAGGCGCGTCCGGCGCTGATGACCAGCGCGCCGGCAATACCAGGAGCGGCAAACGGCAACAAGATGCGCCGTAGATAGCCGAGTCGGGAGATGGCCAAACCGGCAGCCGCCTGCCGATAACTCTGCGGGCAGTCGCGCAGAGCCTGCTCGCAACCGCGGATAAACAGCGGCAGCACCATGCAGGCCAGGGTGCAACCACCGGACAAGAGCGAATAGCCCCAGCCCAAATCGACCACGAACAAGCGATAGCCGAACAGACCGAAAACCACCGAAGGGACCGCCCCCAAGCCATCAAGAGCCCATTGCAAGGTCAAGTTCAGGCGCCCCCCAGGGCGCACTTGCTCAACCAGAAACAACGCCGTCCCCAACCCTATGGGCACCGCTAGGCTCATACAGATCAGCAAGACCAATGCCGTAGACACAATGATCGGTCCGATCCCTCCACTGCGACCGGCCTGTTCGGGTTCAGCGATCAGAAACTGCCAGTCGAGCAGGCCACTGCCCTCGCCAAATACCGTCCACAGCAAGCTCAAGGGGGCCAGCATCAGCGCCAGCGCCAACAAACCTAGGGCGCGTGCGCGCCAGGTTTCCCGGATGTTCATGTGCGACTCCCGTAGATCCGCGCCAATGCCATCAGCAGCAGCGCCAACACCAGCAACAGCCAGCCGCTGAGGTACAGCGCATCGAGATGCGGGCCAGTGGCGTAGCTCATTTCTAACGCAATATTTGCAGTCAGTGTTCTGACCGGCGCAAACGGCGAACCGGGCCACTGCACCACATTTCCAGCCACCATCAGCACCGCCATGGTTTCACCCAGCGCCCGCCCCAGCTGCAGCAGGATGGCCGGCCATAGGCGCGGCCATGCCGCAGGCAGCAGCACCCGACGAATCGCCGCCCAGGGCGAAACGCCCAGACATAAAGCCGCCGGCATGTGGCGACGGGCACTCTCTCGCAAGGTCACATCAGCCTGCACCATCAGCAGCGGCAGAATCATCAGTGCCAGCACGATACCTGCGGCAAGCAAACTGGCTCCCGGCGGCACCCAGGCACCCAGTAGCGGCACCAGTACCACCAGGCCCCAGAGGCCGTAGACCACCGACGGGATACTGGCCATCAGGCCGAGCATGGCTGCATAGACACGCGCCACTGGCGCGGGGGCGTAGAAGATCAGCCAGATACTTACCAACAGCCCGGCAGGCACCGCCAGCAACAGTGCCAAAACGCTGCTGAACAGTGAAGCGCCAAGCATGGCCTGCAACCCGAATTGCCCGTTCGACGGCTGCCAGGTTGTACCCATGAGGCTTGCTGGTTGCTGCAGCAGCGGCCAGCTGGCCTGGGTCAGAAACACCAAAATCAGCAACAGCACCACTGCCGCCGTCAGCGCGCAGCCCAGGCTGGCTGCGCGTAACAGCCTGTCCAGATTATGGCGCAGGGATAAAGGCGTGCTGCTCGACAAGGTCGGCCACCTCGCTGGACTGGGCGAACGCCAGCAATGCTCGAGTATTGGCATCCGGATCGCCTTTCACGACCAGATTCAACTCGCGCTGCAGCGGATACTGACCGGCAAGCAAAGCCGCAGTCGAAGCCGGTTGGCCATCGAGCGCCAGCAGCTTGATTGGTGCGCCCAAGTTCACCTCATACTCGGCGGTACCGATGGAGACATAACCTATCGCGTGCGGGTTGCCGGCTACCGACTTGATGCCCTGCTGGTTGTCACCAATCACCAGGTCCGGATGCACAGCTGGATTTTCCAGTTTGAAATGCTTGAGAAACAGCTCCAGCGTCGAGCGGCCTTCGGCCTTATGCACCTTCACCACCTGCCCCGCTGCGCTGCCCAGATCCGCCCAGTCATTGAGTTTTCCGGTGTAAAGCGCCACCACCTGCTCGCTGCTGATGCCAGCGAGCGGGTTGCTGGCGTGAACAATCATGGCGATGCCATCCTGAGCAATAGTGTAAGGCGTCAAATCCCGCTCATCCGCATTCAATGAGCGCGACACCATGCCAATCGCTGCCAGGCCACTGCGGGCATCCTGAATGCCACGTGAGGTGCCACCAGCCTGGACATCGACTCGCACATCGGGGTGCTGGGTTTCGAAACGCTTGCCGATTTCGACCATCAGGGGGGCAATGGTGCTGGAGCCTGAAAGCGTAATGGTCTGCTTGTCTTGTGGGGCACACGCGCTCAGAAGCAGCGTCGTGCAGGCCAGCGCGATAAGGTTGCGACTGATCATCTGATTGGAACCCCTTAGCAACAATTGGCTGGAGAAGAGGCGGCACTCTGCTGGTCGAACGGCAAACCACCGCCACAGCCCTCGAACAGGCCAAAGTGGCGACTGAAGTCACCGATAAACTGGAAGTGCGGGGCAAAGCGGCTGTCCTTGAGCATGCGCCAGGTATTGCCGCACACCGGGAACACCCGGCCGGTCTCGATACGGTGGTGTTTATCCAGCACAAATGCAGTGGCCGCACCGGTAATGCTGCCCTGATAGATCACCGCCTGACCGTAGTCCTCGCAGGCAGGCTCCAGGCCTTCGAGCTTGAACAACCGGTAGGTTGCAGAGAAGAAACGTGCGTCACCGAGTTTTTCCGCCAGTGCCGGATCGGTAATGCTGATCGGCTGATCCTCGACCAGCCGTGGGTCGCTAAAGCCATGGCGGCGGGCCAGGTTCTCGAAGTCATTCCAGTACAGGGCACCGCCCAGGCACTCACCGTACAGCACCTCGTCCTGACGCAGCTCGTCAGCTAAACGGCGGTCGGCGTAGACATCGGAGAAATACAGTTCGCCACCCGGCTTGAGCAGGCGATAGGCCTCGCGCAGCACGCTGTCCTTGTCTGGTGACAGGTTAATCACGCAGTTGGAAACGATCACATCGAAGCTGGCATCAGCCAGATCCAGCGCAGCCAGATCTTCGATATAACCATGGCGGAAAGCCACATTGGCATATCCGAATTGCTCGGCGTGGTAGTCCAGGTGAGCATTGGCCACCGCCAGTTGCTCGGCGGTCATATCCACGCCCAACACGGAGCCCTTAGCCCCGACCAGTTGCGCCAATACATAGCAATCGCGGCCCGAACCACTGCCAAGGTCGAGTACCCGGCAGCCGTCCAGCAGCGCCGGTGCGACCAGACCACAGCCGTAGTAACGGGCGCTGACTTCGGGATGGACCTTGGCCAGCAACGGCTTGAGCCAGTTTGGCATGCTGGAGACGTCACAGCAGGCGCTAGTCTTCAAATCGCCACTGCTCTGCAGGACCTTGCCGTAGTAATTCTGTACCGATTCGTGCATGGATAACCTCTGTTGATAAGGTGCGCTGTCCTGTGCAGCAAACAAGCAGAACAACGCCGATCAAGTGAATTGATTAAAAAAAGAGCACTTACTAACACTTACTAAATAGATAAAAAAACGCCGCGATTGTTACAGCGCCAACTCACAGCCACTGCGGTTATGTGTGATTAAAAAAGGGGCTGTATTAACTACAGCCCCAAGCTCGGGGAGGAAAGGAGCAACCCCCTGTATTTCACTCAGTAACGAGTGAAAGCTTTACAGAACATTCAATGGTGTACTCTTCGAGTCGGCATCCGGCGCTTTGTTACAACTCAGTATTTTTTACCCAGTACCCACTTGTCCTCATCGCGAAAGGCAATCAGCAGCAGGCTGGCAGCGAAGATGATCAACGAGGGATAGAACAGCGCGTTGCTGCCCTCGAACACCCAGCTCCAGGGGTCGATAACCGACTGCATCACCGCCAGCAGCGACGCACCGTTGAGCAGTACCTGCACCGGGTAGACCCAGCGCCGGGCAAACCCTACGACCACTGCCAAGCCGACCAGTATCTGCAGCGCACCGGACACCTGCAGCGCACTTTCGGCAGCGAGAAAGCCGAAGTAGAACTTGTTGGCCACCGCCATACCGTGCTCGACGTTGAATACCTTGTCCGCGCCCCAGATAACCAATAGCCAGCCCAGCGATACACGCAGCAACAGCAGGGTCCAGATTTTCATTGCAACATCTCCTTTAGATGGGCCGACCTTGAAAGCCGGCATGGGTGTTTGCTCAACCCTATGGAAGAGCCGTCATAAATCTTTTAGTGGGTGCCGAGGTGGCGGGCGATAAAGCTGCGGTCCAGGCGGTCTTTCCAGCGCCCCAAGCACATGCCTTCGGCCGTCATCCCCGACCAGCTAAGCAGCGCGCCGCCCTGCCCATCAGCCAGCAGCGCTAGTGAGCGGCGCTGCGGTTGAAATGACGTCATGGCCTGGCCTGAGAGTGCCGCGCTCAGGTTCGCTGATAGAACAGGCCCCTGGCGCACGGCGTACACCCCGCTACGTGGTGTCGCACAGAGGCTTGCGCAGTCGCCGGCTGCAAACACATGCGAGTGTGAAAGGCTCTGCAGGGTTTTGCCGACCCGCACGAAACCCTGCTCGTCACAGGCTAGACCGGACCGGCCAAGCCAGGGCAAAGCACTGGCCCCAGTAGCCAGAATCACCCTTGCGCCGCACCAAACGAGCCGGTCACCGGCGACCAGCGCATCACCATGAATCGAATCAACGGCAATGCCCTCCACCACCCTGACACCGGCTTCGGCCAAGTGGCGCAAGGCCCGCTTGCGCAGCGCAAGGGGATGCCCGGCCAATACCTGAGCGCGGCTAAGCAAGGTCAGCTCAGGTACCTGGGGCGCCAGGGCCAAAGCCAATTCCACCCCTGCCGCACCACCGCCGAGAATGGCCAATGCCTGGGGTGCCTGTTGCCAGCGTTGCCAACCCTGCAAAAAGGTCTCAAAGGGCTTGACCGGTAAAATTTCCAATACGGTATCCGAGCCCTGCGGCACCCTGGGTACAGAACCCAGATTGAGTGACAGCCAGGTGGCCGCATACTGCCTACCATCTGCCAGGTGGACACATCTGGCGAGCGGCTCCAGTTCGTTAACCTGCCCCTCAAGCAATTCCACATCGGCAGCCGTACAGAGCGCCTGTAAGGGAATGCGGCACTGCTCCGCGCGATAGCGGCCAGCCAACAGCCCCGGCAACATGCCCGAATACCAGGCGTAAGGCCCCGGACTGATCAGACCGATACGGCCTTTAGGCCTTTGCCCACTCATCCATAGGCGCAGCACACCCAAGTGGGCATGCCCTGCCCCCGCAAGCAACAGGTCGAATTGACCGCTCACAGGGCTCTCTCACTCACCTTGAGTTCAGACTGAGCATCCGCCTTGGTTCCGCCCAAACGCCACTGGTGAAAGCGCGCAACCCAACGCAGCGCCGCTGCCGGAGCATGGGCCCGCTTCCACTCACCGGCCACGTACTTGTTGGCTTCGGCCATGGTCGGGTAGATATGGATAGTGCCGAGCACCTTGTTCAGGCCATAGCCCTGCTTCATCGCCGCCACGTACTCGGCAATCAGCTCACCGGCATGCTCACCGACTATGGTCACGCCCAGAATGCGGTCCTTGCCCGGCTCGGTCAGTACCTTGATATAGCCATGGGCGGCTTCGTCGGCAATGGCACGATCCAGATCGTCGATGCCGAAGCGGCTGACTTCATAGGCAATGCCCTGCTCTTTGGCATCCTGTTCGTTGAGCCCGACACGGGCCACTTCCGGGTCGGTAAAGGTAGCCCAGGGGATCACTCGGTAATCAACCTTGAAGCGCTTGAAGGTACCGAACAAACCATTGACGGCAGCAAACCAGGCCTGATGCGCCGAAGTGTGGGTGAACTGATAAGGGCCGGTCACATCCCCCACGGCGAAGATATTGGGGAAGCGCGTGGCCAAGTATTCATCAACTTCCAAGGTGCCATTGGGGCGCAGCGTCAGCTGCAGCTCTTCGGCCCCGAAACCCTTGACGTTGGCCACCCGGCCCAGGGCCAGGAGCACCTGATCGAAGACGATGCGCACTTCGCTGTCGTCAGCCAGGTTAAGACAGACCAGCTGCCTCTGGCCCTCGATCACCTCGAAACGCACGGCCTTGTGCCGCAGGCGCAGCTCCACGCCGTCCTGGCGCAGGCTGGCCATTACCGCCTCGCTGGCCTCCGGGTCTTCACGCACCAGCAGGCGTTCGGTCATTTCCACCTGAGTCACCGCGCTGCCCAAGCGCTGGAAGGCCTGAGCCAGCTCGCAGCCAATCGGCCCACCGCCCAGTACCAGCAGGCGTTTGGGTTGCTCGCGCAGGTTCCAGACGTTGTCCGAGGTCAGCGGCTCCACCTGCTCAATGCCCGGAATCTTCGGCACCAGCGGCCGTGCACCGGTGGCGATAACGATGGAACGGGTACTGAGGCTCTGACCATTGACCTCCACCGTCCACGGTGAGGTGATCTTCGCTTCGCCCTCGATCACCTCCACACCCAGACCGGTGTAACGCTCAACCGAGTCATGGGGTTCGACATCCGCCACCACCCGCTGCACGCGCTGCATCACCGCGGCGAAGTCCACCTCGGCCTTGATCGGTTTGAAGCCGAGCTTTTCCGCCTTCTTCATTTCATTGGCCAGCTTGGCCGAACGCAGCAACGCCTTGGACGGCACGCAGCCGGTATTCAGGCAGTCGCCGCCCATCTTGTGTTTCTCGATCAGGGTGACCTTGGCCTTCACCGCCGCCGCGATATAGGCCGACACCAGGCCGCCGGAACCGGCACCGATCACCACCATATTGCGGTCGAATACTTTGGGCTTGGCCCAGCCGGCATACACCTTGCGCGCCTTGACCAGCTCCAGCAGTTTGCGCGAGACAATCGGCAGCAGGCCGAGCAGGACAAAAGCACCCAGCAGGCCCGGAGAAAGAATGCCGCTCAGCGAGTCCAGCTGGCCCAGCTCACGCCCGGCATTCACGAACACCAAGGTGCCGGGCAACATGCCTAGCTGGCTGACCCACCAGTAGGTGCGCGCCGGCAGCTTGGTCAGGCCCATGGCCAGGTTGATCAGGAAGAACGGAAACACCGGTACCAGACGCAGGGCAAATAGGTAGGAAGCGCCCTCCCGCTCGATACCCTGATCGATACCCGCCAGACGCTGGCTGAACTTAGCCTGAACCCAGTCGCGCAACAAGAAGCGGCTAATCAGCATGGCCAGGGTCGCGCCCAGAGTAGAGGCGAAGGACACCAGCAGAGTACCGCCCAGCAGACCAAACAAGGCCCCGGCCACCAGGGTCATCAAGGCAGCACCAGGTAACGATAAGGCTGTTACCACGACATACAGCAGGAAAAACAGGCCTCCGACCAACAGCGGATTGGCCGAGACCTGGGCACTCAATGCCGCTTGCTGGGCCTTGAGGTTCGCCAGGTTGAGGTACTGGCCTAGATCGAACAGAAAGAAACCCGCTATCGCGAGCAGAATAATGGCCAACAGGGCCGCTTTGCGCTTGTCCATGACAAATCTCTCCTTAATGGTTATCCAGTGCACCAGCGCAACTGGAGCCTTGCCCGGCAGTGCAGGCATAGCAGTGGTCGCGGGTGATAATGGGATTGCCTGCAAGGCTTTCAGCCTTGAGCAGATCGCGCAGATGGGGGCGGTCACGACCGATTAGCCCAGGTATTGCCAAGGGCAGTTCGAGCATCTGATTGAAGTCGCAGTCATACAGGTAACCCTGCCAGTCGACACTGATCAGGCTCTTGCACATCACCGCATCGAGATTTTCCGGGCGGTAGCTGTCGCGCAGCAGCTGCATATAGCTATTGAAGGTGCCTTTGCTCACCAGGGTGCTGCCGAAGCGGGCAATCGGCTGGTTGGTGATGGTCAGCAGGTGATTGAAGTGGATACCGAAGTCCACCGCCAAATGGGCCTTATAGTCTGCTTCGAGCTGCGCTTGCGCGGGCGGCAGGCTCGGGCCCTGCGGGTTGTACACCAGGTTGAGAATTAGCCCACTGCCGTCCCGTCCATAACCCAGCCTATTGAGCTGCTGCAGCCCCTCAATACTGGCGTCGAACACGCCATCGCCGCGCTGCTTATCGACGTTATCGCGCGAGTAACACGGCAAGGAGGCACTAACTTCCACACCCTGTTCGGCAAGAAATTCGGCCAGGTCTTCATAGCCCGGCTCGCTAAGAATGGTCAGATTGCAACGATCAATCACGCGCAGTCCTTCCCGCCGGGCGTGACGGACAATTTCGCGAAACCGTGGGTGCATCTCGGGTGCACCGCCGGTCAGATCCAGGGTCTGTACCGAGTGGGCATCGATCACCTGGTGCAGCAGCGCCAGGCTCTCATCGGTCATGGCCTCGGTGCGGGTAGGTCCGGCGTTGACATGGCAATGCAGGCAACGCTGGTTGCACTGATAGGTCAGGTTGACCTGCAGCGCTTGCAACTGACCGCGGGTAATCGCTGGAAAACTCAGCGCGTTGAGCAGGGGTAAGGTGGCATGCATGGCGATTCAAACTCTTGGGATACTGCTCTTTTGAGACGCGAGGCGCCCATTCGTTACGGCGACTCGTTCATGCCATGGGTTGCCGATAGACCTCAGGCAAGCGGCTCGCTACCTCGCCAAAGCCCTCAAGCGTGATATCGGGCTGCCTCTCCCAGGGGTCAAACTGGCTGGCCGGATCGCGCCGCAGCCACGCGCTACGCAGGCCGGCATGGGCGGCCCCGAGGACATCGAAAGGATTGCTCGACACCATGCATAGCTGGGCAGCGGGCACGCTACAACTGCGCAGGAGATGGTCATAAACAGCGGGGTCCGGCTTGAATGAGCGCACATCCTCGACGCTCACCACCGAGCGGAAGTACTGGTCGATGCCAGCCCGCTCCAGCAACCGCTGCACAGCCGCGCGGCTGCCATTGGAAAAGGCATGCAGCTGCATCCCTTGCGTGTGCAACGCTGCCAGCCCCGCGGGTACATCGGCAAAGGCATCAAGGTCGGCATAAGCTTGCATGGCCCGCTCGACCAGTTCGTCAGTGGCCTCTATGCCTTGCTCGTTGCAGGCAAAGATCAGCGCCTGGCGTGTACAAACGGAAAAGTCGCAGTAATCGCCCATCAAGCCGCGACGAAAGCTGTACTCCAACTGCTTCTGTCGCCATGCCCGCGAAATTGCCGGTGCCTTGTTACCGACTAGTTCAATCAGGCGAGCCAGTACAGCCTGGATGTCGATCAGGGTGCCGTAGATGTCGAAGGCAATGGCGTGACGCATGAGTGAGCTCCTGATTGTGTTGATCCTAGGCATCTATTTACGGACTGAAAAGTCCAAAATAAGGCAAAAAAATTTAACGCAAGTTCGCCATCACCAGCTCGATAACTGTAAGTAGATCTTTCTGGGCAATGGCCGACTTGGTCTGGGTACGCAAACCACTCATGGCGCAGTGCATATACAGCGCCAGCGCCGCAGGAGGCCGGCTATCCGACAACTCGCCACAGGCCTGAGCTTGTTCGAAAGCCAACTCGAACACCTGACGAAAACGTCGTGTTGCCAGCTCGATCAATGGCTGCACGGCAGGGTCGGCAGTGGAAAATTCGTTGGCCACATTGACCAGCATGCAGCCACGGGGTGTGCCCTGCTGAGCATCGTCAAGCACGGACAACAGGCAGCCGTGAATAAAGTCTAGCGGCGAATCGGCCTGTTCCAGGCGTTCGCGCATCTGCTTGGCACGGCTGTCGAAATAGCGGGTAAAGGCAGCTTCGAACAGGCTCTGCTTGTTGCCAAAGCTTTCGTACAGGCTGCTCTTGGATAGCCCCGTGGCCAGAAGAAGATCCTGCAGGCTGGTGGTCTCATAACCCTGGCTCCAGAAAAGCTGCATGGCATTTTCCAGTACCTGGTCAGGGTCGAATGTTCTTGGGCGTCCACGATTCATAGGCCGCATTATGGACCGATCATTATTTAATTCAACATTCGCAACCACCATGCTGTAACAAAACCTCCCCCTTCTGCATCCGAACAACAGCTTCAGCACCCAAAGATGCTGATTGGCTCTACGAGGAGGCAATGCAGATTGACATCCGAACCAATCAGTCCAGAATAATTCAGCCCCTGGGTTGCTACGTTTTTTCGCCGGCTAAAGGCGATAAGCAAAGCAGCGCAGACTTAAAGACCGAACAGTCCAGATTAAAGAGGAACAACGCCATGCTCAGTGAATACCCACTTACCCTGCCCGCCCTCAGCCCCGACACCAGCACACCCCGCGGTGCCGAGGTGCTGAAAAAGGCTAAGGCGCAGGTCGGTTTTATCCCCAACATGTACGCCAATATGGTCCATTCTCCAGGGCTGCTGGAGACCTATCTGGATGGCTATGCTGCCTTTCGCGCGGAGTCCGGCTTTACCCCGGCCGAGCAGGAAGTGGTCTTTCTAGTCATCAGTCGCGAGAACGGTTGCGAGTATTGCGTCTCGGCCCACAGCTTTCTGGCCGACAAGAAATCAGGCCTTGCTACAGACGTGACCAACGCCATCCGTGACGGCAACCCTATCGCCGACGCCAAGCTCGCCACTCTCGCCGACTTCACCCGTACCCTGTTCCATACCCGTGGACTGCCATCCAAGGCGGCGGTCGAAACCTTCCTCGCTGCCGGCTACAGCGAGCGCCAGATCCTGGAGATTGTTCTGGCCCTGGCGGTGAAAACCCTCAGCAACTACGCCAACCACCTGTTCCACACGCCGCTGGATGACGTGTTCAGCGCACGCGCCTGGACGCAGAAATAAGCACACGGGCGACGCAGCACCCGAGCAACCTCGGGCGCTGCCAGCGTCATCACAGCGGACGGAGTGTGGGCATCATGCTACTCGACTTGGCCAAACTGACACTTAACCTGACTCCCGACTCACTGGCATTGCGCCTGGTCGACTCCCTGGCATCGCGGACACAGCGCCCGCCTTTGGATCAGGTACAGCGCGACGCCATCAACCAGGCGCAGTCCCTGCGCTATGGCACACAGGCCAGCCACACGGCCTGGTGCTGGGGAGAAGGGCCGCTCGTATTGCTGGTACATGGCTGGAATGGGCGAGCGGCGCAAATGGCACCCCTGGCCAGGCATATTGCCGAACAAGGTTATCGCGCCGTGGCCCTCGACATCACAGGTCACGGCGATTCCCCCGGCGCACGCACGCAATGGCAATTCTTCCGCAGCGACCTGCTGCAGTTGCTCAGGGCACTGGAGCAAGACATCCATACCCTGATTGGCCACTCGGCTGGCGCCCTGGCCATGATGGCTGCCCGCCACGCCGGTGAAGTAGAAGCCAGCCGCTATGCCTGTATCTGCGCGCCATCCCACCCTTTTCCGCCCATCGAGGTTATCCGCCGCAAGCTGGCTCCTCGACCGGCAGTCATCCAGCATTACCAGGCGCTGATAGCCGAGCAGTTGGGCGCATCCTGGGACGATATGCAGGCCGGCGCGTTTTATCGTGGACTGAATGCGAAGACCCTGCTGATCTACGACCAGGATGATCGCATCGTCAGTCACCAGGAAGGCGACAAGCTGAGCGGGTTTATGCCCACAGCGCAGCTGCTCAAAACCCAGGGTTACGGCCACACCCGAATTCTCACTGCTCCAGAAGTCAAGGCTGCGCTGACTGAATTTGTCGGCGCATAACGCCCGCGCAGCCAAAGCAAACTAGCGGCCCTATTCCTAACGCCCTCTGTGCAGGATCTTCCATCATGCTGGCAAAACTCATTATCACCATCGGCGCCCTGCTCTACGGACTTGGCGTACCACTGCTGGAAATAAACCAGACCCACGTATTCAACCCACAATGGGAAGCACATGCCCGACTGCATGAGGTGTGGCAACTGGCAACCAATTCATCCCTAGCAATTCTGTCACTCTGGTTCGCCTGGGGCCGCAACAACATCAAGCTACCAAGTATCCTGGCCATGCTTGTAACCGGCGGTTTCTTGTTCGCTTACCTGGTGCGCGAAGGCTACGGTGGTTCGATGGTGCTCTCGGATGGCAGCGAGAAGCTGATTTTCGGCCAAAACCTTGGCGCATTCGCCTTCGGCATCGTTTTTCTGATATCCGTGGCGACCTTGCTAAGTGCAACAGCTAAAGCTGCCCCACACGCTGAAAGGCCATGATCTTGATGCTATGTGGTGGCACTCTAGCCGGCGCAGCAGGACAGTTGTTTCACATCTCTGGTGAAGGTCTGCGCGCAGAGCTTGAGCCCCTCGACCATGGTCAGGTATGGGAACAGCTGGTCGGCCAGTTCCTGCACCGTCATCCGCGCCCGGATGGCAATGGCGGCGGTTTGGATGATCTCGCCTGCATCCGGGGTCACCGCCTGCACCCCTAGCAGCCGCCCGGAGCCGGCTTCGGCAACCAGTTTGATAAAACCGCGGGTGTCGAAATTGGCAAGTGCGCGGGGCACGTTGTCCAGGGTCAAGATGCGGCTTTCGGTTTCAAAGCCGACTTGATGCGCCTCGGCCTCGCTGTAGCCAACAGTAGCCACCTGCGGGTCAGTGAACAGCACTACCGGCATGCAGTTCAGATCGAGGACGGCGTTGCCACCCATCATATTGATCGCCGCGCGAGTGCCCGCAGCGGCCGCGACGTAGACGAACTGCGGTTGGTCGGTGCAGTCCCCGGCCGCATAGATATCCACTGCACTGCTGCGCATGCCTTGATCAATCTGGATGCCACCGCGCTCGTCCAGCGTCACACCGGCGGCCTCAAGATTAATGCCTTGAGTGTTGGGTGTGCGCCCAGTGGCAACCAGCAGTTGCTCGGTACGCAACTCACCGTGATTAGTGCTCAATACGAACTCGCCGTTGGCGCAGGACACCTGGCTGACTTGCGCATGCTCCAGCACCTCGATGCCTTCTAGGCGGAAGGCGGCCGTCACTGCTTCACCGATGGCCGGGTCTTCGCGGAGCATCAGTGTATGGCGAGCCAAGATGCGGACCTCGCTGCCCAATCTGGCAAAGGCCTGCGCCAGTTCGAGAGCGACTGCCGATGAGCCAATCACAGCCAGGCGGTTGGGGATGGTATCGCTCGCAAGGGCCTCCATCGAAGTCCAGTAAGGCGTGTCTTTCAGCCCCTGAATCGGCGGCACGGCCGCGCGGGCACCGGTGGCGACCAGGCATCGGTCGAACGCCAGCACGCGCTCGCCGCCTTCCGCCAGATCCACACTGAGCGTGCGACCATCCCTGAAACGGGCAGTGCCGCGCAGCACGGTGATGGCCGGCGTACTCTTGAGGATGTTTTCGTACTTGGCATGGCGCAGTTCGTCGACGCGACCTTGCTGCTGCACGAGCAAGTGTTCGCGAAGGACGACCGGCGTACTGGCTGAAAGGCCATCATCGAACGGACTCGTGCGGCGCAGATGCGCCACCAGCGCCGCACGAAGCATGATCTTCGACGGTACGCAGCCGACATTGACGCAGGTGCCACCGATGATGCCGCGCTCTATCAGGGTGACTCGCGCACCTTGCTCGACAGCCTTGAGTGCGGCCGCCATGGCTGCCCCACCGCTGCCGATCACGACGATATGAAGCGTGGGCAAGTCCTCGGAATTACCCATGGTCACTCCTTTAGCGAAGCCGGGTAGCCTGCGTTCTTGCTGGCCTGAGTCAGAGCCTCTGCACTGGTCTTAGTGTCATCGAAGGTGACTATGGCTTCACGACTCTCGAAACTCACTTCGGCCTTGGTTACACCCTCGACCCTAGTCAGCGCAGTCTTAACAGTGAGCGGGCAAGCGGCACAGGTCATACCGGGCACCGACAGGATGACGGTCTGACTGGCGGCCCAAGCAGGTGCCGTAACGAGGGTAGCGAGGACAAAGGATGCGAGCATTCTTTTCATGGCGGACTCCTAAATCAGTAGAACAACGGCAGGATGTAGGGGAAACCAAGCGCGACCAGCACCAAGGTCGTCACCACCCAGAACAGCAGCCTGTAGGTGCTGCGTACCTGCGCAATAGCGCAGACCTCGCCAGGTTTGCAGGCGGCCGTCGAGCGAAAGATACGCCGGTAAGCGAAGAACAGTGCGACCAGCGCCGCACCGATAAAGAAAAACCGATAGGGCCCCAACAGCGTCAGGCTGCCTATCCACGCTCCACTGAAGCCCAAACTGATCAACAGCAGCGGTCCCAGACAGCAGGTCGAGGCGAGAATCGCCGCCAGCCCGCCGACGAAAAGAGAGGCACGCCCGCTTGATGGTTCAGACATACAGTCCTTCTTTTGAGTTGTTGAACGATGAGCTAAAGTTACCTCCGTAGTTAAGTACGGAGTCAAGCGACATGCAGGGCGTCCAGAAAAACCTGACTATCGGTGCCTTTGCCAAGGCCGCTGGGGTCAACGTGGAAACCATCCGTTTTTATCAGCGCAAGGGGCTGCTGTCGGAACCGCAACGCCCTCCTGGTGGTATCCGTCGCTATGGGCAGGCGGATGTGGAGCGGCTGAGGTTCGTGAAAACCGCCCAGAGCCTAGGCTTCAGCCTGGACGAGGTGGCCGAACTACTAAGCCTTGACGATGGTGAGCATTGCGCGGATGCCAGCCGTCTGGCCGAGCACAAGCTCAAGGACGTACGGGCAAAGCTGGCCGATTTGGCACGCATCGAGTCCGCGTTGTCACAGCTTGTACAAGCCTGCCATGTAGGCCGAGGGGAAATTTCCTGCCCGCTGATCATGTCGTTGCAAGGCGCACAGTAGCTCGCTGTCGGCGCCCAAGCGCAACAGGTAAGCTGCACCGCGAAGCCCAAGCGGTTGTTTACATCCGCTTAGGCTATTATTCCAGCGGACATACAAGTAGGACGCCCTAGCCGGGATTGACTCCCAGAAAAAGCCCGCTTCCTGTAAACTCTCTCGGCCATTGAGTTATTAAAGACACTCGAAAAGACCTCATGCTTACCCTGCAAAACATGATCTGGCTGCCTACGCCGCCATAGCGCTTCGCCCCCCCGCATCATCTGTGACCGCTTGCTCTGCCAGCGGTCACATTCTGCTGTGCCTTCGGTTTTAACGCCCGCCACAGCGCCCCTACATCCGACAATTTGACCTCGTATCGACCAGCTGCACTTGGCCTGCGCCATGCTGTGCTGCGCGATCCATTGCCTTGGAAAATCTGATGCTCCACTCGTTAAAACAAACCTGGTTGTCCAGCATCCGTGGCGACATCCTCGCCGGTCTAGTGGTCGCACTGGCCCTCATCCCTGAAGCCATCGCATTCTCGATCATTGCCGGGGTTGACCCCAAGGTCGGCCTGTACGCCTCTTTCTGTATCGCCGTGGTGATCGCCTTTGTCGGTGGCCGACCCGGAATGATCTCGGCAGCAACCGGGGCCATGGCACTACTGATGGTGACCCTGGTCAAAAACCACGGTCTTGAATACCTGCTCGCCGCCACGCTGCTATGTGGTTTGTTACAGATCGCTGCTGGCTACCTGAAGCTAGGCTCACTGATGCGCTTCGTCTCGCGCTCGGTGGTGACCGGCTTCGTCAATGCGCTGGCGATCCTGATCTTCATGGCTCAGCTGCCCGAGCTGACCAATGTCACCTGGCACGTCTACGCCATGACAGCCGCAGGCCTCGGCATCATTTATCTGTTCCCCTATGTGCCGAAGCTCGGCAAGGTGATCCCCTCACCGTTAGTGTGCATCCTGGTCTTGACCGCAATTGCCATCTACTTAGGGCTGGATATCCGCACGGTCGGCGATATGGGCCAACTGCCGGATACGCTCCCGATCTTCCTCTGGCCTGACGTACCACTGACCTTCGAGACATTGGCCATCATCTTCCCTTACTCGGCAGCACTGGCCGTGGTCGGTCTGCTGGAGTCGATGATGACCGCAACCATTGTCGACGACCTGACCGACACCCCCAGCGACAAGAACCGCGAGTGCAAGGGCCAGGGCGTGGCCAACATTGCTTCGGGTCTGATCGGCGGTATGGCCGGCTGCGCGATGATTGGTCAGTCAGTCATCAACGTGAAATCCGGCGGGCGCACCCGGCTGTCCTGCCTGGCGGCCGGCGTATTCCTGCTGCTGATGGTGGTATTCCTCGGCGACTGGCTGAAGCAGATCCCGATGGCTGCACTGGTGGCAGTGATGATCATGGTGTCCATCGGCACCTTCAGTTGGGATTCGCTGCGCAACCTGAAGAAGCACCCGTTGTCGACCAACATTGTCATGGTCGTCACGGTGGTGGTCGTGGTGGCCACCCATAACCTAGCCTTCGGCGTGCTGGCCGGCGTGCTGCTAGCCGCGATGTTCTTCGCAAACAAGGTTGGCCATTACATGGCTATCAGTTCTTCGCTGGACGAAGCCGGCGAGCATCGTAGCTATAACGTCACCGGCCAGGTGTTCTTCAGCTCGGCTGACAAGTTCGTCGCTGCTTTTGACTTCAAGGAAGCCCTGAACAAAGTAACCATCGACCTGAATCGCGCCCACTTCTGGGATATCACCGCCGTTGCGGCCCTGGACAAGGTGGTTATCAAGTTCCGCCGCGAAGGCACCGAAGTTGAAGTGCTGGGCCTCAACGAAGCGAGCGCCACTATCGTGGATCGCTTCGGTGTTCACGATAAACCTGACGCCATTGATCAACTCATGGGCCACTAAGAAGGAGAACAACGATGACCCAAGTAATTGCCTGTATCGACGGTTCCACCTCGGCTCCAGCCGTATGCGACTACGCAGCCTGGGCCAGTCTAAGCCTGGAAGCCCCGCTGACCTTCCTGCATGTGCTGGATCAGCGCCAGTACCCGGTTACGGCCGATCTGAGTGGCAATATCGGCCTTGGCAGCCGCGAGCATCTGCTCGATGAGCTTGCTTCCCTGGATGAACAGCGCGGCAAGTTGGCCCTGGAGCAGGGGCGGATCATGTTAGCGGCCGCGAAAGAGCGGGCCATGACGGATGGTGTGACCGCGCCTGAGTCCAAGCAACGTCATGGTGATTTGCTGGAAAGCCTGCAAGAGCTGCAAAGCGAAACGCGCCTGCTGGTCATCGGACGCCAGGGCGAGTCTAGCGGTGGACTGAGTCAGCATGTCGGAAGCCAGCTGGAGAGCGTGATTCGTATCATGCACCGGCCAATCCTGGTTACCCCGGCCAGCTTCCAAAAGCCCAAGAGCGCGATGCTGGCATTCGATGGCGGAGCTACCACCCGCAAGGGTGTGGAGATGCTGGCGGCCAGCCCGTTGCTGAAGGGGCTGCCGGTTCACCTGGTCATGGTTGGGACCGTAAGCGATGAAGCGTCCGCGCAGCTGGACTGGGCGCAGAAAGTGCTGATCAACGCAGGTTTCACTGTTCGTGCCGAAACCTGGAGCGGTGAGATAGAGCCTACCCTCCACGCCTATCAGAAAGAGCATGGCATTGATCTGCTGATGATGGGGGCCTATGGCCATTCCCGTATCCGGCAGTTCCTGGTCGGTAGCACCACGACCAACATGCTCCGCACCACTACCAGTCCGCTGTTACTGCTGCGCTAATGGCCATGGACGACGCCCTCGATCTTGCCCATTTCAAGACCCTGCTAGAAAAGCGGGCCAGCCGAGCTGGATCGATTGCTGGAAGACGCTGAGTCTCGCTCGCAATCGGCAGAGCTGGATCAAAGCAAGGTTGCTGGCTGGCGCGGCATTGATCGTGCTTGGGCTCCTGGTTATCGCCAAGAGTCCTGATCAATGCCCCTAGGCCTCGTGCTGCTGAAAGGCTGCTGTCAGCGTCAAATGTGCACGGGCCTCGATGATCTCGATCAGTTCGAAGTGCTTGGGGAACTCTCGCTTGAGCCAGCCGCTGGGCACGAAGTGATGATCGAGGTGAACCGCGGTGCTTTGTCCTTCAGCTGCAGCGCAAAGCATGATGTTCAATTCTGAATCATCACCGGCCATCGCCGCCGGCACGAAGACGATGCCGTTGTCACTAATACCGAAAGAGCGTCTCCATTCGGGGAAACGCTTCTGTTCGGGATTTGAAACGGCAAGCCAATGAATTCTGTCCATTTAATTCTTCTCGAAAGGGAGCAGCGTGGAATACGGCAGCAAATCACCTTCGGCTGCGGCTAATACCTGGTCCAGCACCGCCTCGGGGGCATCGAGAGCACCGAGAATCACGTACAGCTCGGATAACACTTTCATCCTAGCTGCGCGATCGAAGCCAGCATCACCACCTACTGATTCGGCATGGTCGAATGCATTGGCAACGGCATTCTCCTTGAGCAGATAGCGCGCGCCGCAATCGCAGAGAAATGGTTGCTTGGCGTTGTAGAAACGATCCTGCGCTTCCCAACCATGCAGCCTCGGCTCCATGGGCTTGCCACACTTGGGGCAATAGGCAGGTTGCACATCGGTAAGGTAAAGCATGACTTGGTTCCTTTCCTGCCGCGCCGCTCCGTGGATGGAGGGCCGTACAATGCGCACTATTGTCGTAACCACGCTTCACCGCTGTCCAGAAAAGGTACAAAGGTACAAATGTCCCTCCTGCTTGATACCAACCATATCGCCCAGACCAACCCCGGCTTGATTCGGCTCGACCCGGCCTATGCCCTGGCTGCCCATCTCGCTGAGCGCCATCTGCTGGGTTACCTGATGCTAAATGGTGACGCGTGGCGTGTGGCGGCAAAAATTATCGATCCAGGTGATTTCGATGGGTATCCGCATTGCCGGATTTACCTGGCTATGGAGGCGCTGGCCAGTCTCGACGAAGCCATCGACATCCTGACGCTCTCTGAGTTGCTGGAGTCGGACGAGCATTACCAGGCCGCTGGTGGGATTCAAATGCTCGGGCAACTGGCCACAGAGACTCCAATTCGTTTCGAGCAGGTGAGAGGCCTGGCCCGCCTGCTCAGAGGTTTTGGTGTATTGCGCTCCAGCCTCAATGAGGCCTATCAGTGCCAGCGCCGACTATGCAGCCTGCTGGAAGCCAAACGCGATGGGCTCTCTCACGGCAAGTCATGGGTCGCCACCATCGAGGACAGGATTCGGCAGGAGCAGCCATTTCCGCAGTCCTGGATCGGGCAGCGCGTCTGCTATGTCTACGATGAATCCGTTACCGAGGGCGCGACTCTGTGAACAGCACTGCCAGCCTGAGAATCCGCCCGCACCTTGGCGAGGACATCGCTATTGGCCCTGGGAAGATTGATCTGCTAGAAGCCATTCAGCGTCGCGGCTCGATCAGTGGCACGGCGCGCGAACTGGGTATGTCCTATCGACGTGCCTGGTTGCTAGTGGAAACCATGAACCGCAGCTTTCGCGAGCCCCTAGTGATCTCGCTGGTCGGTGGCCGACATGGCGGCGGTGCTCGGCTGAGTAATACCGGGGAGCAAGTTCTGCGCGGCACCTTCCTGGGCCGAGGCACCCGCTGTCACCGCCGCCGACCTGCAATTTGCCCTGGAAGAGGTTCACCAGCAGTTCACGGCTGATACGGGCCAGTCGCTGCGGCTGGTAGCTGAGGGCCAGCGCCTGACGATTCGCCTGCCCGGTGAAACCATCCATTTGATGCCCATCGAAGGTAGCCTTTAGGTAAATTATGAAGAAGGTTTCCTAATTTTCGGCGCTGTAAAATGAACTGTGTATCCGCGTTTTTTTACAGTGCCGATAACGGCACACGCTCTTCACCGAACATCAACTGGAAGCTCTGCAGCGCCTGCTTCCAGTTGTGGAAGCCCTTCCAGTTCTGATGCCTCCCCAATTGCCAGGAACAGCGCCTTGAGCGCCGACTCATCGTTCGGGAAAATGCGCCGGTTGCGGGCGTACTTGCGCATCACCATGTTCGACGGCTCGATTGCATTGGTCGTGTAGATCACCTTGCGTGATCTCCGGCAGGAACTGGAAGAACGGAATGATGTTGTCCCAGTTTGTGCGCAACACCCTTACACGGAGCGATACTTGGCACCCCATTCGACTTCGAACGCATACTGCTCGGCCAGAGCCTCCTCGGCACTAACAGACCGGTAGATGCGCGTGAGCGCAGCCCCCACCACCTTGCCCCCCTCCTGCTGACATAGCGGAAGCTGGCCCGCACCAGATGGACGATGCATAGCTGCGTCAGTGTTTTTGGGAACACCACATTAACCGCCTCAGGTAGCCCCTCAAGACCGTCCATACTGGCGATGTAGATGTCGTGCACGCCGCGCTGGCGCACTTCAATCAGCACCGACAGCAAGAATTTCGCGTCTTTGTTCTCGGCTAGCCACAGGCCCAGCACCTCCTTCTGACCACGCCGAGCAACACGTGGGCCGATTTGTTGATGACCTGCGTTGCTTCACCATCGCGCCCGGTATCGAGTTGGCGCACGGCAATGGCCCCCAGTTGCTTCGCATTATTTTTGCCGCACGAGTTGTAGTGGTCTAATTTCCCCGGACACCTCGATAAGTGGAAAATGCATTTATCGAGGAGTTTTTCATGACCAACAAACGCAGGACATTCGACGACAGCTTCAAGCTACAAGTTGTGAAGATGATCAA
>NZ_JAAQXA010000023.1:0-48158 GCF_012985775.1 Pseudomonas sp. WS 5011 | reverse complement strand
TCATTTCCATACTGATCACCCTGTGTTCTCCTGCTCAAAAATTGAGCAGAAGCAGTTGAACACCTGGGTCAGTTTTCAGTCGGCAGAACAGCCTCTACTGGGTCAGTTTTCGGTCAGCGGCAACACTGCAGGGGCTCGCTGCCTGCGTAAGGGTGCTCTGAACCGTTTCAGTCGCTAGACAGCGCTGAATACAGATTGATGAGCATTAATAAGCGCTGACCTGGCTGTCGTTAGATATTGTACTTTAAACATGCCAGCAGGTCGGCGAAATTGGAGAGGGTTATGGATTCGCTGCTCAGGGAACAATTGGCGTTTGTTGCTATTAGGCGGTTGATGCAAACGATTTTGGGTGAGCGTCAGCGAGGTTTTCTGGTTGCGGATGATGACGTGGGATCAAATCCTGCACAGGTTCTGAGCAGTAACGGTGGCTTTTACGGCTGCTTTCCTGATCCCATGACTTGGAATCAGCTTTATATGCGTGGCATGGATGCATGCCCATACGTGGATGCGTTCTGGCGAGCTTGCCATGACGTAGGTCTTGAGTTCAGTCCGTTTGGCGTCATCGGCTTTGATGAGAGGCTTGAGCGGTACATGTCTTCTGAGGAGGTTTTTCAGCAGCTGGGCGCGCGAATTCATTTCCACTGGGGGCGTACCGAGTTGCCTCTTGTTGGTAACCCTTCATTTTCACCCGACAGAGTACCGAAACAGAGTTCCATAACCACGGGCTCCATGCTTATCAGTTGTGTCCCAATACTGGGTTATGTAACGGCGGCGACTCTCAGAGACTTTTCTGATTTGCACCAAGGCCGCACCATCAGATTCTGACCTGATGCTCAACGAGCTTTCGCAACCATCAGCTCAGACCAGCGAGTGGTGTATGCGGGGGAGAGCAATTCTCTGCGCATAGCCCACTCGGCTGGCTTGGCTATGCGTCCTGGCTGCAGTGTGCCGCGTCCCCAGCGATTATTTATTGCGTCCAGAGTGCTCATCAGTCGCTCGGTTTTCACGGGCTGCTCGGGGGAGAACAGATCCGGTGTGTACTCATTCTTGCGACACAGATCCAACAGCATCACCTGAGCCTTGGCGTAGCTGAAACCCTCTCTGAAGACCTGCAGCAATCCAGCCTGTACAGCCTTGATGATCAGTCGGCTGTCGTCGGTCGGGTAGGGCAGTTGGCAGAGAACGCCGTTGGCGTATTTGGCTTCAGTAGGGTTGAACATTCCGGTACGCAGGCTGACCCGAACTTGCCTGCACAGCGACCCTTGCTTGCGCAGCTTTTCAGCAGCGCGCGTCGCATAGCTGGTGACGGCCTCTTGGATAGGGGCTAGTTCACGCAAGCGCTTGCCGAATGAGCGACTACTGCAGATCTCTTGCTTGGGTTCGATTTCGTTCTCGATCTCCAGGCACGCTACCCCGCGCAGTTCGCGCACGGTTTTCTCGACCACGACATTGAAGCGCTTGCGCAGCGTCCAGGCGTCCATCTGTGCTAGATCCCAGGCGGTCTTGATTTGCATGCCTTCCAGGTGTGCACTCATCCGGGGACCAACCCCCCATACTTCCTCGACAGGCATGGCCTTGAGCAGCTTGTCACGACGAACCGGATCGCGGATGTCTACGACGCCACCAGTTTGCTTCTGCCAGCGCTTAGCAGCGTTATTGGCGAGCTTGGCCAGTGTCTTGGTGGTGGCAATGCCAATGCCGACGGGGATACCGGTCTTCTGCCTGATCTCTGCCTGCACCTGGCGGCCTATCGACTCCAGCGGCTCGGGCAGCCCGGTCATATCGGCAAAGGCCTCATCGATGCTGTAGACCTCGATGCTTGGAAAGCAGGCCTCTAGGATCGTCATCACACGCTCGCTCATGTCGCCATAGAGGGCGTAGTTGCTGCTGAAGGCGACGATCCCATGGCGCTTGAGGTCGCCCCTGATCTCGTGGAAGAGGGCGCCCATTTTCACGAACGGCTTAGCATCTGCAGAGCGAGCAATCACGCAGCCGTCGTTGTTGCTGAGCACCACGATGGGCGTGCGGAGCAGGTCGGGGCGGAATACTCGCTCGCAGCTTGCATAGAAACTGTTGCAGTCCACCAGTGCATAAACCGGCTCAGCCATGGATGAGGTGGTTCCGCAGGCTGTGAGTGACGACTCCCCAGATCATCAACTCATCGTTCTCCAGGATGTAGCGTGGGGAGTAGGCTGAATTTTCAGAGCGCAGGATGAACTGGCCTTGCTCTTGGGCCAGACGCTTCACAAAAACGTCGCCATTCAGGCATGCAACGACTACGTGGCCTTGGCGTGCCGGAAGGCCCCGGCTGACGATCAGGTGGTCACCATCGAATATGCCGGCTCCGGTCATGCTGTCGCCGCTGACCGAAACCACGTAGGTGTGGGAGACGTGCAGGTCCAGCAGGGTGTCTAGGGACAGATGCTGTTCCATGTGATCCAGCGCAGGGCTGGGAAATCCCGCTGGGACACTCGCGTTGTAGAGGGGGAGGTGCATGCTGCTGGGCTGCAGCAGTCCCACGATCATTGCATTGCTCATACGAGGGCCTCAAGCCAAAAATCTGTATATAAATACAGTATTTGGCTTTCTGGGCACTCTGCAAGCAACGCTCGTCGCCGGACGATTCGATGTGTCTAAATTGTTTACGTACGAAAAGTAGTCAGGTCGCGATCTGTGGTTGGCTTGGATAGGGTTGGCTCAACCAATAAGGAGACGCCGCCATGATCCTGCTGACATCGGTTAACGACTATCTGCCCATGATGGGCCTCGTGCTGGCCATGCTGGGCTTGGCGCGAATCGCGTATTTCGGTGATCCGGTCTAGTCAGAAGACCAGGCCTTTCTGGTCAGGCTGCCACTGGTCCATCTGCAGGGTGGCCTGCCCGATACCGAGCTTGCGCAGCCACTTGCCGCAGGCATCCAGGGTGACCCACTGGCGGATTTCGCCTTTCCCCGTGAGCAGCACCTTGCTGCCGCCTTGGATTTTAACCTCAAGGTGCAGATGGCTACCTTGACCGACGATGGTCATGCCCTTGATAGCGCCGGCTTCCAGCAGCAGCTTGAGTTGGCTCTCATTCATGCTCGGCATCCCCAAACAGCTCCGTTTGCTCCGGTATGGAAATGCCCTCGCGCTCACAGTGCTGACGGATCAGCAGCTCAATGAGGTTGGCAATGCTGCGGTGTTCTAGCAGCGCCGCGATGCGCGCCGCCTCTTTGAGGTTGGGGTCAATTCTGAGGTTGAGTGTGGCCGTTTTCATGCGTAAATCCTTGAATACATCTGCGTTACATTGAAACGCAGATGATGGCGGGTGGCCACTGCCGGTCGTCAGCTGTTGAGCTAGCCCCAGAAGTTGTTGCAGATGCGTTGCACGGCCGCGTTGGCTGCCCGGCAGTCAAACAGCTCAGGATCGAAGTGTTGACCAGTCCAGGCCGGGAACTCTCGATCGGCCTCGGTATCGGATTGCTGGATCGCTTCCAGAAGCTGCAAATAACCGGGCACGCCACCGGAGTCTTCCGGCGGGCAGGCTCTCGCGCCGTCCAGCACTTCACACCAGCTACCGGTGATGTCTGTCGGTTCGATACGCTCGACGGCGATCACATGCTGCCAGCTGTCGCCAAAGTCGTAGAGGTAGCGAAGGCGATCTGAGTCTTTCAGTACTCGACGTAGCTTGGTCCTGCGGTCATCCAGGGCGTTGTCGTACATGTGCATGAACTCAGCATCCAGCGGCAGCTAGCGGTTCAGACCTTTTTCAAACTCATGCAGATGGCTGCTGCTCCAGCCAAAAGCGGCCTGGATGAAGTGGTGCAGCTTGCGCAGGGTGCAATCACCACTCACCCGGATGCGTCGCCAGATCGGAGGATTGAAATGCAGCGGCTCCAGCTGGATATGCAGGGTGTACAGTTGAGGCTGAGTAGCCATGGGAACTCCGCGTTCAGTGGTACAGCCAGGGCTGCAGTTCATCGAGGTTGGCGACGACGATCTGCTGTGCGGTGGCTTTGGCATGTACCTTGGTCGGGTCAATCTGATAGCGCTGCAGCATGTATTGTACCAGCGCACCACGCGTATCGATCACCAGCCTGCCATGCTGCATGCCGTAGTCGGTCTCGATGATGGCTTGCTGTTCGGGCTTGAGGCGCGAGTCCGGCGCGATGATCACCTGCACCGGGGTGTTCCAGCCGCTATCGGCATCCCGCGCGTGTGTAGAGCGGTCATCCATTAGGTCGGGAACGCCGCGAAAGCGACTCAGCACAAAGTCGCGGTAGTCGGCATTGCGCTCGCAATAGGCGCGCACATGCCAGCGCGTGCCGGTGAAGATCAGCGTATGCGGCGCGATCAGGCGGGTTTCGCCGTCCGGCGTCGTGAAGGACACATACTCGCACTCCAGTCGCAGCCCATCGCGGCAGGCCTTCAGCAGTGGGCGCAGCACCTCAGGGCGCACTGAGCGATCCGGCACATCCAGTACCTCAGTGTGTGCATAGGCCAGAGCCAGTCCCTCGACATACGGTGAGCGGTCGTGATTCTGGTTGAGCAGGTGCAGGTAGGCGCTGGCGCTGTCATCGATAAACAGCGGTTTGAAGTGCCGGCTCGGCACATAACCCTTCAAATGCTTGTCGTATTCGAGGTTCTTCGGCGCGTAGTCGGTGATGTAGGAATTGATGTCCTTCGACGCCTGCTGGCGGCTGATGCCGAAGCTCTGCATCAGATGGCCCGTGGTTAACCGGCCTTCCCACCAGGCTACCGTCTCAATCAAACGGTAGCGCAGCGCCAGATCCCAGCGAACCGACGTGATTTCCTGCTTACGCTTCATAGCCTCTCCATCTGCTCGAAAACTTTACCTGTACGGGCAAACACCGTAGATACGTCGCTCAAAACTACATATCGTGATAGCCAGAGACAAGCAGGCCGATGTCAGTTAGTTCGGGGCTGTAGCTAGTCCAGTACACAAGTTGGATGTGCGGTTCCTGATTGGAGGGGCGTGAAGATGAATCAACTGGATCGAATTCGCGGTTGCCTGCTTGCCGGTGCGGCTGGTGATGCACTGGGCGCGGCGGTGGAGTTCATGGACTGGCCGAGCATCCGGCAGAAGTTCGGTGAGTGGGGCATTCGGGATTTTGCCCCCGCATTCGGCAAGCTGGGCGCCGTCACCGACGATACCCAGATGATGTTGTTCACTGCCGAAGGCCTGTTGCGGGCCTGGGTTCGGCACAATTCACGTGGTATCTGCCATCCGCCCTCGGTTATTCATCATGCGCTGCTGCGCTGGTACATCACCCAGGGCGGCAAACCAAAGGCTGAGGTCACGCAGGATGGCTGGCTAATCGGTGTGAAAGACCTGTGGGCGAGCCGCGCGCCGGGCATGACCTGCATGAGTGCGCTGGGCGCCAGCCAGGCGTTTGGCGACAAGGCCAGCAATGACAGCAAGGGCTGCGGTGGCGTGATGCGTGTAGCACCGCATGCGTTCTTCCCGCAAGCCTTCGAGTTGGCGGTCGAAAACGCACACCTGACCCATGCCCATCCCAGTGGATATCTGGCAGCGGGCCTGTTTGCCGACATTCTGCAGCGGATCTTCGAGCAAGGTTGCGACCTGAAAGACGCCATCCGCCAGAGCCTGGCCGAACATGGCCAGAAACCGGGCATGGCGGAAACCCGTGAGATGGTCGAGTACGCCCTGCGCCAGAGTGAGGCCGGTATCGCGCCTACGCCCGAAGGGATTGCCGTGATGGGTGGCGGTTGGGTGGCCGAAGAAGCCTTGGGCATTGGCCTGTGGTGTGCCCTGATGGCAAGCAGCTTGGAGGAAGGTATCTGCTGGGCGGTCAATCACACCGGCGACAGCGACAGCACGGGTCTGATTGCCGGCAACCTGCTGGGTATCCAGTTGGGGCCTGATGCCATTCCCGAGCGCTGGCTGGAGTCGTTGGAGTTACGCGAGGTGATCGAGCAACTGGCGCATGACATCGAGTGGGTACCGCGTACCTATTGCGGGGATTACAGCTCAAATGTGGCTGAGGATGAACGCATCTGGGCGCGCTATCCCGGGTCCTGATAGGGAGCAAGACCATGAGTCGCAGAACGAAAAGTGATGCCCTGCAATGGCTGGCCGCTGGATTGGCGGTGTTCTTGCTGGTCAGTGCCCAGGCTCAGGACCGAGACCTGGATAACGACGGACTCTGGGATTACAACCGCGGCGGCATCGACCGGGATGTCGATAACGACGGCACGTGGGATTACGACAAGGGCGGCATTGACCGCGATTTGGATAACGATGGGACTTGGGATCATGGCGCCGGAGGCATTGATCGGGATGTCGACAATGATGGCAGCTGGGACCATGACGCCGGCGGGATTGATCGTGACCTCGATAACGATGGCCTGTGGGACGAGTCGGCCGACGGCATTGATAGGGATCAGGATAACGATGGAGTGTGGGATGAGTGAGTCGCTGATCATGGCTGTCTGTGCTGAATTGACGGTCGATGGGGAAAAGGGGCCATACATGCCTCAGTTGCTAATAAATGCCTGATGCGCATTGCGAAAATGCTACTGGTTCGCTGTGTCTCACTTAGTTATCATCATTTTTAGCAGGATTGCTTGACCCATTTGGAATAGGCCCCCTCGTATGCCCGATATCGCGCTAAAAGACGCTTCGCCTAATCAGCGCGAACGACTGTGGCAGATCGACTTTCTGGTGCGTTTTCGTGGGCAGGTGAGCCGGCAAGATCTGGTGCAGCGTTTTGGAATCGCACGGTCAAACGCAACACGCGATTTCACTCTTTACCGGCAGTTAGCACCGGACAATCTCGACTATGACCATCGCGAAAAGGTGTATCGGCGTACCTCGGTGTTTAAGCCGCTTTTCACCTACGACTGTGAGCACACCCTGCAAACTCTGACCCTTGGCCAAGGCGTCGGCTTAGAAGCTTGCGCTCAAGTCATTGTGGTTGACGCTGCGCCTACCCTGAATCAGCCAGATCTTGAGACGCTGGCTTCGGTATCTAGAGCCATTTATGCCGGCAAAGCGTTGAGGATCAGTTATGTGTCAGCCAGCAGCGGAGAGGCCAGCCGAGAAGTTGTTCCGCACAGTCTCGTCAATACAGGTCTGCGCTGGCATGTCAGAGCGTACTGCAGGACTCATGCGCAGTTTCGCGACTTTGTACTAACCCGCATTACCTCGAGCAATGAGGTGCCCGGCGGAATAGACGAAGCGGTTGAGGCCAGAGGGCAGGATAGAGAATGGAATCATGAAGTGGTTTTGGAGTTGGTACCTCATCCCAACGCTCGTTATGCCCGCGCCATTGAGCTGGACTATGGGGTGAAAGCTGGCCAATCCATCCATGTATCTGTACGGGCTGCTACTGCTGCCTACCTCTTGCGCCGCTGGGGCGTCGATTGCAGTCCTGATGCACGCCTGAATCCAGATGAGTACCAACTGGCACTGCGCGATCCTAACGGTGTCGCCAAGCAGGTCAACCTCGCCATTGCCCCCGGTTTTACCCTGGAGACAGTCCATTCATGACTGCACAGCAGAAGTTTGGTTTCAAATTTGGCCGCAACGGCGCGCACTCGGCACGCACCATGATGCTGGCTGAAGTGACCGAGCTGTTTCATGGCCGTGGCGTTGATGCCAGCGCAGCGCAGTACCAGGAGGATATTGAGCTCTTTAATGTCCTGCATAAGCCCACTGAAAAAGCCCGGAAATTGACGTGGCGTCATTTGGTCGATTTGTACGCCATGGATAAGGAGGTCGTGCTCTTTCGTACCTTCCGCCGCCTGTGGGAGAGCGATGAGCGTGCGCGTGCTTTATTGACCTGCCAAATGGCCCTTGCTCGCGATCCACTGCTGCGACTGTCGCAAAAAAAAATCGTGGGATTGGCCCCGGGCCAGCTGCTGCCGCGTGAAGAGATGGAGCAAGCTTTCGAAGAGCAGTTTCCTGATCGCTACAGCCCGGCCATGCTCAAGTCCTTGGCTCAGAACGTGAACGGTACCTGGACCAATGCGGGCTTCTTACAAGGTCGCAGTAAAAAACACCGTACCGAGCCCGATATTCATCCGGTCAACGTCGCCTTTGCACTGTTTCTTGGCTACCTGCAAGGCGCCAGTGGCAACCGCCTGTTCAACACCGAATGGACCAAGCTGTTTGGCTGCCGCCTGGAGCGCTTGCTAGAGCTGGCCCGTCAGGCCAGTTACAGCGGTCTGTTGAATTTCAAACACTCCAGTGAGGTCGTGGAAGTCACCTTCCCCGACTACCTGACCAAGGAAGAGGAGGGCTGGCTGCATGAGTAACCGCCTAAACCGTCTGCTGAAAAGCTACAGCAACCACATCAGCCTGCCGTGGATCAGCGGTCTGGCCAACGAGCAGCGGGTGCTTTTTGCCGTCTATCACAAGGAAGACGAGCTCAGGCTGCGTGCCCGTATCGAAGAGTTTCGGCTGGCTACCGAAAGTGCCGGCCACCCATGGCTGGAGCTGGACATCACTCGGTTGTTTCCAGACTGGATGGCACAGCAAAAGTACCGCGAAGACTATTTCGAAGACCCGGACAGCCTCACCCCGAAATACAAAACCTTCGCTCGCCAGTCGGTAACGGACTTGGCTGAGCGCATCAAGGATCAGGCCGACAGCAACACTCTGGTGGCCTTGGTTGGCTGCGGCACCCTATTCGGCTTTGCCTCGGTCTCCGATTTCGTCAAACAGCTGGCCGAGCATGTGCCGGGGCGCTTGTTGGTGCTATTCCCCGGCGAGTACGTCAACAACACCTACCGCCTGCTGGATGCCCGCGATGGCTGGGGCTATCAGGCCACCGCCATTACTGCAGACAACTGAATACCGGCACACATTGCCGTTTTGAATTGAATAGCGCCAATGCGCACAGGGAGTACGCCCAGGATGTTGAACCGCGAGATTTACGACCTAGACCCGCAACAGAACCGGCTGGAAAACAACGGCGTTGCCGAGGTCAAAGACGACCAGTCCCAGCAGGCCCTGAAAACCCTGCGCTATGAATTGCAGACCTTTGTCTGTGACGGCGAATACCAGGCGGGTCTCGATAAAATTCTCTCCGCCTACCTGCGTAACCTGGGTGACGGCCATGAACAGCCCGGCGTGTGGATCTCTGGTTTCTTCGGTTCGGGTAAATCGCACCTGGCTAAAATGCTTCGCGCTCTTTGGACCAACCAGGAGTTCAGTGATGGCGTAGCTGCTCGTGACATTGCCGATCTGCCTCAGGAGATCAAGGATCACTTCAAGGAGCTGAGTATCCAGGCCAAGCGCCACGGTGGCCTCCACGCCGCTTCGGGCACTTTAGGTGCCGGCGCCAACAACAATGTGCGCCTGGCGCTGCTGAACATTGTGTTCAAGTCCGCCGGCCTGCCGGAGCAATACCACCAGGCGCGCTTTGTGCTGTGGCTGCATAAGCAGGGCATTTTCGATCAGGTTAAAGCCCACGTTGAAGCAGCAGGCGACAACTGGGATGACGAGCTGGAAGACCTCTACGTTTCCAGCAGCATTTCACGTGCCTTGCTGGCTATCGACAGCACCCTGGGCGATGACGTTAAACAAGTGCGCCAGCTGCTGCGCGAGCAGTACCCCAATGTGCAGGATGTGACCAACCAGCAGATGGTCGACGCCATCTATGACGCCCTAGTGAAGGACGGCCAGTTCCCGCTGACACTGGTGGTGCTCGATGAGGTGCAGCAGTACGTCGGCTCGGACTCGGAGAAGGCCCACCAGGTACAGGAAGTCGTCGAAACCTGCTGCAAGAGCTCCAAGTTCAAGAGCAAGATGTTGTTCGTGTCCACCGGGCAGAGCGCACTGTCAGGCATGGCTAACCTGCAGCGTTTGCTCGGCCGTTTCCAGATTCCTGTGCAGCTTTCGGATACCGATGTCGAATCGGTGATTCGCAAAGTCATCCTGCGCAAAAAAGCCTCGGCTCGCCCGCACCTCGAGCAAGTCATGCAGTCCCATCTGGGCGAAATTTCCCGTCAGCTTCGCGGTACCAAGATCGAGCACCACCGCGACGATGAAAAGGTCATGCTGGCCGACTATCCGCTGCTGCCGGTGCGCCGGCGCTTTTGGGAAAAGGTCCTGCGTATTGTTGATACCACAGGCACTGCCTCGCAGCTGCGTAACCAACTCAAGGTCATCCACGAGGCCGCTCAAGCCACGGCAGATCAGCCTCTGGGGCACGTGGTCGCCGCTGACTTCATCTACAACCAGATCTCGGTCAACCTGTTGCAGACCGGAGTGATTTCCAAAGAAATCGCTGAAACCATTGGCCGCTTGTCAGCCGGTGATGCTGACGAGAAGCTCAAATCCCGCATCCTGTCCCTAGTGCTGCTAATTGGTAAATTGCCCACTGACCCAACTGCAGACTGTGGCGTACGCGCCACCGCCGACATGCTCAGCGATTTGCTGATTGATGATCTTAACCAGGGCAAAGACGCCATCCGTACCCAGGTACCCAAACTGCTGCAGGAGCTGGCAGACGATGGTCTGGTTATGCCCATGCAAACCAGCACTGGCACCGAATATCGGCTGCAAACCCAGGAAAGCGCCCAGTGGTACGACACCCTGCGCCAGGAAGAGGCCGACCTGCGCGGTAACCTGCAGCGGGTAGAAAACATCCGCGTGGATCTGCTGCACAAGGAACTGCGCCGCCAGATCGCCCAGGTGCGCCTGACCCAGGGCAAATGCAACGAACCCCGCCAGGTCATTCCCTGCTTTGATCCCGAGCTGCCAAAAGACGCCAGCGACAAGATTTACGCCTGGGTGCAGGATGGCTGGGCGCTGGACGAAAAAAGCTTTATGACCGAGGCCCGCAGCCGCAACCCCAGCGAGCCGACCATCTTCATCTACGTTCCGGCACGCAACCGTTCCGAGCTGACCAACGCCATTGCCGCTGAGCACGCCGCCCAGGCCACCCTGGACAAGCGCGGCATCCCCAACACCGATGCCGGCAAAGACGCCCGTAGCGCCATGGAAACCCGCCACCGCGATGCCCAGAAACAGGTGCAAGCCCTGCTGCGTGAAATCTTCGAGGGTGTACAGGTGTTGCAGGCCGGCGGTAACGAGGTAGACGGCAACAGCATCAGCGACCGGGTCGAAACCGCTGCCAAGGCCTCACTGGTTCGCCTGTATCGGGAGTTCGACCAAGCCGACCACCCAGCCTGGGGCAAGGTCTACGAGCGTGCCAGCAAAGACGGCGGCCAGAACGCCCTGGAGCTGCTTGGTTACAGTGGCGATGCCGAACAGCATCCCGTCTGTGCCGCCATCAAGCGTTTTATCGGCGTCTCGAAAAAGGGCAGTGAGATCCGCGAGCACTTCCTCGCCGCGCCCTATGGCTGGCCGCAGGACGCCATCGACGGCGCGCTCTATGTGTTGCTTGCCAGCGGCATCCTGATCGCCAGCGACAGCCGCAACAACCCGGTCACCGCCAGTGCCTTGGAACGCAAGCAGATCACCCAGGCCAGCTTCCGCCCGGAAAGCATCACCATCCGCCCGGTGGACCTGATCAAGATTCGTGGCGTACTCAGTGCCAGCGGGATTGATTGCCAGCCAGGCGAGGAGGCCAGCAAGCTACCGCTGTTGGCTGAAAAGGGCCGCGAGTTGGCCAAGCGTGCCGGTGGCGCGGCACCCTTGCCGGCAGTACCGGATACCAAGGTCTTTGATGAACTGGCCCGTCAGTCCGGCAATGCCCAGCTCAAGCAGGTGCTTGATGAGCAGGAGGCCATCAAACAGGCAATCAAGGACTGGAGCGATACCGCCCAGCGCATTGAAGCCCGCCGAGGTGACTGGACCCTGCTGACCAGCCTGCTCGACGTCAGTCGCGGCCTGGCCTTCCACGCGCCCATTCAGGCCGAAGCCGATGCCATCAGTCAGCACCGCTCCCTGCTGGATGATCCCAACCCGGCCACCGGCTTGATTCAGCAGCTGGTTAGCAAACTGCGCGACGCTATCCAGTTTCATGTGCAGGCCTATCTCGATCAGCACGCCAAGTGCCTGGCCCAACTCCAAGCTGACAGCCACTGGCAGCAACTCAGCGACGAGCAACAGCGCGCCATTCTGGAAAAACGCAAGCTGCTGACTCTGGAGCAACCCACTCTCAACGATGCCGAGGCGATTCTCGACAGCCTCAGCGAGGTCAGTTTGGAGCAGTGGACCGATCGCACCGACTCCCTCGCCAGCAAGTTCGACAGCGCCCGCCTGGAAGCCGCCGAACTGCTGCAACCCAAGCTGCAGCGCATCAACTTGCCGCGCAAAACTTTTGAAAGCGAAGCCGATATCGATGCCTGGCTGGCCGAAGTCAAACAACAGATTCTCAGCAAACTCAACGACGGACCGGTGACCTTCTGATGACCCAAGCCACACATCGCCAGCCCCTCGACAAAGCCCTGCGCCGTGCGCTGGAAGCTACCGTCGTCAAAGCCCGTGACATCGCCGAAACGGCCGCCAGTCAGGCGCTAACCCGCCTGAGCGTGGGCGAAGCCAAAGCGGCTGATTACCTCAATGACCAGCAACGCCAGCTGCGTACCCGTCTGCGCGCCCATGGCCGCCAGTTGGGTGACTGCAAACAGGCCAACGGCCAGCAAAGCCTGAATAAGCTGATCACCGAAGTTGCCTACGAGCACTGGCACCGCATGTTGTTCGCCCGTTTTCTGGAGCAGAACCATCTGCTGATGTATGACGAGCACACACCGCTGACCTTGGCCGAATGCAGCGAACTGATCCAGGACCCGGACACTCTGCGTGATGAGCTGGAGCGCCGATGCAACAGTGGCTGGGAGCTGGCCGGCGTGCTGGCCTCGAAAATGCTGCCGCAGATCTTCCGCATCGACTCACCGGTGTTTGCCCTGGAGTTCGCCCCCGAACACCAGCGCGAACTGGAGAAGCTGGTCACCGGCCTGGCCCCGGATACCTTCCAGGCCCAGGACAGCCTCGGCTGGGTCTACCAGTTCTGGCAAAGCAAGCGTAAGGAAGAGGTCAACAAGTCTGAGGTGAAGATCGGTGCCGACGAACTCTCGCCCGTCACCCAGCTGTTTACCGAACCCTATATGGTCAGCTTCCTGCTGGATAACAGCCTGGGCGCCTGGTGGGCGGGTCAACGCCTCACCGACCACGACTGGAAAACAGCCCACAGCGAACAAGAGCTACGCGAAAAAGCGGCCATCCCCGGCGTACCGCTGAGCTACCTGCGTTTTGTAAAAGACGAGCAAACTCAGCAATGGCAACCTGCCTCCGGCGCCTTTGACGCCTGGCCCAAGCACCTCAGTGAGCTTAAAACCCTCGACCCCTGCTGCGGCTCCGGCCATTTTCTGGTCGCCGCCTTCCTGATGCTGGTGCCCATGCGCATGCAGGCCGAGCAGCTCAACGCCCGCCAAGCCATTGACAAGGTACTGAGCGAAAACCTGCACGGCCTGGAGCTGGATCAGCGCTGCGTCGAGCTGGCGGCTTTTGCTGTGGCGCTGGAAGCCTGGCGTTACCCCGATGCCGGTGGTTACCGCACCCTGCCAGAACTGCACCTGGCCTGTAGTGGCCTGTCCATCGCCGCTGCGCGCGACGAATGGAAAGAACTCAGCCGCAAGGCCGGTAAGCAGAATCTGACCATTGCCCTGGACTGGATGTACCAGACCTTTCAGGATGCCCCGGTACTCGGCAGCCTGATCAATCCACGCCGCAGCAAGGCCGCGCAGATCGCCCAGTGGGGTGAATTGCAGCAACTGCTGGGTGAGGCACTCAGTCAGGATCAGGCCAACCAGCAAAGCCAGGCCGACGGTGAAATGTCTGCCCTGACCAATCGCCTGGAGGCCGGCATTGTCGCCCAAGGCTTGGCCAAGGCCGCTGAACTGCTGTCCGGCCAATACACCTGGGTGATCACCAACGTGCCTTACCTGGCGCGCGGCAAGCAGCACGACACCCTCAAGGATTACTGCGAAAGCTATTACCCCGAAGGCAAGAATGATCTGGCAACGGTCTTTCTCGACCGTTGCCTGGAGTTCTGTGAGCAGGGCGGTACCGCCAGCATTGTGTTGCCACAGAACTGGCTATTTCTCACTAGCTACCGCAAGTTCCGCGAAAAGCTATTGCAGAACGACAGCTGGCATTTGATTGCTCGCTTGGGAGCGCAGGCATTTCAGACCCCCATGTGGGACTTCAACGTGCAACTGCTCACCCTGAGCCGTGGCAATGCCGCAGGCCAGTCGGCGGATCTGCTTCACAGTGGCGAGCAGGGCAACTGGATTCGTGGCGTGGATGTGTCCGAGCCGCGCACGGCGGCGGAGAAGGCTGCGGGGTTGTTGGCAGATGAAGTTAAGAGTGTCGAGCAGGGGAGGCAGTTGGAGAATCCTGATGCTGTCATCAGTTTAGATGCTCTTAACAACAGCGGCATGCTGTCTGACTTTGCTGACTATGCGCACGGTATGGCGCCAGGTGATACAAGTGCCTATACAAGGAGATTTTGGGAGCTTACTCAACAGCAAATTAATTGGCTTTACATGTCTTCCACGCCAAGCTATGAAAGCTTTTCATCCGGCAAGTCATCTCGAATATTAAATCCTGAGCTGATTGCAAAAAAAGAATGTAAGGGTTTTCGCTTTGATGGCCGAAATGCTTGGGGTAAAAAAGGTATTGTAGTAGGAAAGATGAAAGATCTTCCAAAAGCCTATTACCATGGCGAGATATTTGACGACAACATTCACGCTATTATTCCTAAAGAGACGCGATTTATTCTTCCAGTTCGTGCATTTTTAGAGTTTGGTGATTTTGCAACTGAGGTGCGCCGTTTTAATCAAAAGCTGGCGATTACATCTAGTGCGGTTGTCAAGGTTCCGTTCGACCTGAATCACTGGACTGAAGTTGGCCGAGAGCAATACCCCAACGGCCTACCCCAGCCCTACGCCAACGACCCCACCCAATGGATCTTCCACGGCCACCCCTGTGGCTCGGTAATCTGGGACGAAGACAGCAAATGGACCGCGCATGGCGAGCTGCGCGTCGATGACAGCGTACTGCAAGTCGCCGTCGCCCGCCTGCTCGGTTACCGCTGGCCGGCAGAGCTGGACCCGGAGATGGAGCTGGCCGCCGAACAGCGTGAGTGGGTAGAGCGCTGCGAGGAACTGGCCGGTTTTGTCGATGACGACGGCATTGTCTGCCTTCCGCCGGTGCGCGGTGAAAAGGCCGCCGATCAGCGCCTGGAAGCTCTGCTGCAAGCCGCCTATGGCGATGCTTGGACCACCCCGCTGAAAAACCGCCTGCTTGATGCCGTCGGCAGCAAATCCCTCAGCCTCTGGCTGCGCGACAAGTTCTTCGAGCAGCACTGCAAATTGTTCCAGCATCGACCCTTTATCTGGCACATCTGGGACGGCCTCAAGGACGGCTTCAGCGTACTGGTCAACTACCACAAGCTCGACAAGGCCGGCCTGGAACGCCTGATCTACACCTACCTGGGCGACTGGATTCGCACCCAGCAAGCGGGCCTCGCCAATGGCGAAGACGGCGCCCAGGAACGCCTCGCCGCAGCGGAAGCACTGAAGAAAGAACTGGAAGCCATCCTCGAAGGCGAAAAGCCCTACGACATCTTCGTCCGCTGGAAGCCCCTGGCCGAACAACCCATCGGCTGGACCCCCGACCTCAACGACGGCGTGCGCCTCAATATCCGACCATTCCTGTATGCCCGAGACGTCAGCAAGAAAGGCGCCGGCATCCTGCGCTGGGGCCCCAACATCAAATGGACCAAGGATCGCGGCAAGGACGTCGAATCTGCCCCCTGGTATACGCTCGGCCTGCAATACGACGAAGGCGAGGGCGCACGGATCAATGATCATCACCTGAACTTGGCTGAGAAGCGGGCGGCAAGGAGCCATTAAACATGGAACGTAAATGGTCCGCGTTGGATCCTGCGGTAGCTTTTTTCCCTGTCGAGCTGAGGCCGGTTTTTATCGAGGCTTCAGCTCAAGGTAACGACCTGTTTGCTGGAGGCGGGTATCAGGCGCTTCCTCGTCACCAAGCGGTGGTCGATGTAGAGGGTAACCATGCCTTTGCAGTGGTGACCGAGGATTATCGCTTGGTTACTAATCGTCAGGCGTATGACTTAGCCGCCGATGCACTTAAGCAGGTTTTTGACTTTACCTCGATGGAGGATATGGCCTGCCTAAACGTGACCATGCCCAAGTCGCGATCGTTCTGTCATATCGACCTGATTCACAAAGGAAGCGATTTTGAGCCCTGGCAGAACGACCGCTGGGTACCTTTTGTGCGTATTACCAACAGCTACAACCGCACCCGCCGTCTGCGCTTTGAGGTCGGCTTTTGCCGGTGGATCTGCCTGAATGGGCTGATCTTTGGCGGTAAAAGTGTCGAAATCAGCTTTGCCCATACCCGGCAGTTGCAAGATGAAATGCGCCGTTGGCATGAGAATCTCGCTGGTATCAAGCTGCTAGAAAAACTCTTTGTGGCCAAGCTGAATAATTTACAGCGCTTTCATGTGCCTGCACGCTGGATGCTACCGCTCGCGTGCAAGGTATTTGACGTGCGCATTGCCTCTGATACTCCCATCAAACAACGCCGGGCTGATGAGCTGGTTAAGTTCCGCCAGGCCATTGCGGATCTGGCCAGTGATTATTTTGTGTCGATGGGGGAGCACGGCTATGCCGCCCTCAATGTGCTGACAGATTACGCCAGCCGGCCTGTAGGGGTTATCGCCCCAGAAACCATGATTGATGGCTTTCAGCATAAGGCTGGTGACTGGATCGATGAATTTGTTGAGCAGATTGAAAAGCGTGATTTCACGTTTGAAGCCTATCTGGGCGAACACCTGAAAACAGCAGAGGCTATCGCCAGATTATGATCAAGTCGGTTTATAACTACCCAGTCTCCACTCTGCTCGATATTGAAAGTGGCGTCATCTACGCCATCCCGCGCTACCAACGTGAGTACACCTGGAGTCGAGCACAGTGGGATGCGCTGTTCGACGATTTGCTGGAGAACGAGCCGAATTATTTTCTTGGCTCGATCATTTGCATCAATCAGTCGCAAGACGCTTTGTCGGTACAAAGCCTGGAGCTGGTGGATGGTCAGCAACGCATGACTACTTTGTCGCTGTTGCTAGCTGCGATCTACCAAAGCTTCAGAGTGCTGCCCAACCTGGGCATGGAGCAGCAGATTGAGCTGTATAACCTCAAGCACAAGCTGGTGCTGAAGAAAAAGTCAGACCAGCCTCGTTTGATCCCCCAGGTGCAAAACTACAACCAGCAGGATTACTTCGCGGTGCTCGGCAAAGCCGGGATTTTGGACGATGTGGAGCAAGTGCAGCACGCAGGTAACCGCCGTGTGCTGAAAGCCTACCGGCACTTTCTGTGGCGTATTGAGCAGTATCTGCAAGAGCTCAGTGAGCCAGTCGCGGGCTTGCAAGCGCTGCTAGAAAAAGTGAACACCGCCACCCTGGTCAAGATCGAGGTCGCCGGTCATTCGGATGCCTACACGCTGTTTGAATCGCTGAACAATCGTGGCGTGCCTTTGACGGCCATTGATCTGATCAAGAACAAGCTACTGGCTGTGCTTGAAGCGAAGGACTCTGGCAGCATCGACAAGCACTACAACCGCTGGAAGAAAGTCATCGATGCCCTGGGAGATGACTATGCGGTGCAGGAGCGATTCTTCCGTCAGTACTACAACGCTTTCAAGCCTGATTTGAAGGACATCGTCTCGGTGCCGGTGGCGACCAAATCCAACCTGATGCAGGTGTACGAGAAGCTGATCGCACATGATGCTGAGAGCTTCCTGCAGGCAATGATCCGGCTCTCTGCCCATTACGCTCAGATCGTGGGTTACCGCGCCGTGCCTGAGCAGCCAAAGCTATCCGGTCTGCTGTTGTCGCTGGATCGTATCCAAGGTGCCGCAGCCTATCTGTTGTTGATGGTGCTGTTTGAGCGTAAGGACACCCTCGAGCTTGAGCAGGAGCACCTGGAGCAGGTGGTGCATTTCCTCATCGCCTTCTTTGTGCGGCGCAACACCACCGACCTGCCGCCTACCCGAGACCTAACCCGGATTTTTATGGATGTGGCCGAGACAGTGTTGGCGTTAAAAGGCCAGGCAGTGGTCAGCCATATCCAGCAACGCCTGACAGGCGAAAGCGCCAGTGACGAGCAGTTTGAGAAGAGCCTTAAGGGACCTGTCTATGAAGACAACAAGGCCGTTTGCCGCTTTGTGCTTTGCGCTCTTGAAGAAAGTCGTATGACCCTTGAAACCCGGGTTGATCTCTGGGCCTTGAAAGGCAAGCAGTACGTATGGACGATCGAGCACATTTTCCCTCAGGGTGAAAACATCCCCGATACCTGGGTACAGATGATCGCCAACGGCGACGCTGCGCTAGCGGAACAACACCGCCAAACCTACGCCCACTGCCTGGGGAATCTGACTATCTCTGGCTACAACAGCGCGCTGGGTAACAAGAGCTTTGCTGAAAAACAGAGCCGGCTGGATAGCCAAGGGCGCAAGGTGGGCTACAACAATGGCCTGCACTTGAACCAGGCGTTGGTCAACGAAACTAGCTGGACCGTGGATAAGCTCAAGGCACGCACGGATCTTTTGGTGCAAGAGGTGCTGCAGAAGTATCCTCTGTCGGTTTTGTGATCATGGATTCACCCTTGTTTTGCCCACGCTGCCACTTTACCGGAGTAGAAAATGCTTAAAGAGCTCAAGTTGACCCATGTGGGACCTGCGCCTTCGATGGAACTCGAGTTTGGCGAGCGGCTGAATCTCATCACCGGTGACAATGGGTTAGGAAAGAGCTTTTTATTGGATATCGCTTGGTGGTCTCTGACCCGCAAGTGGCCTGCAGAGCTGAATAGCCGCCTGACAGTAGGTAAAAAAGTCAGGCCGCACGCAAAGCAGGAAGGCGAGATCAGCTTTTGCTTTAGCGGCAAGAGCAAGGACGAGCGTTACATCAGTAATTACCAGCCGCGCGAAGAGGCCTGGACAGGCCGCTCTGGCCGCCCGGCCAATCCCGGTCTGGTGCTTTACGCCATGAGTGATGGCAGCTTTGCAGTCTGGGACCCAGCGCGGAACTACTGGCAAACCAAGAATGATGTAGACGTCCAGGAGCGGCGCCCAGCCTTCGTGTTCAGCTCATCAGAGGTGTGGGATGGCCTGGTTGATGACGGTAGCGTGCTGTGTAATGGCCTGATCCAGGATTGGGCGACTTGGCAAAAGGAAGATGGCGAGGCCTTCAAGCTGCTGAAAAGCGTCCTCAAGGTGCTCTCTCCTAGTGCCAGGGAGGCCATGCTGCCGGGCAAGTTGGGCAAGCTGAGTCTGGATGATGTGCGGGACATTCCCACCATCACCATGCCCTACAAGCAGGATGTGCTGGTGCTGCATGCCTCCTCAGGCATGAAGCGGGTGATGGCCTTGGCTTATTTCCTCGTCTGGGCTTGGCTTGAACATCGCAAGGCGGCGGATCACCTGGGTGAGGATCCGACCCACCAGGTGGTGTTCCTGATTGATGAGGTCGAGTCCCATCTGCACCCTAGTTGGCAGCGAACTATCGTGCCGGCGCTGTTGGAGGTGATGAAGAAGCTGACAGCCCGCCCGGATGTGCAACTGATTACGGCAACCCATTCCCCGCTGATCATGGCATCGGTCGAACCGCTGTTTGCTGAGCGCAAGGACGCCTGGTTTGACCTGGACCTTGAACAGGATGAAGTGGTGCTGCGCAAGCGAACGTTTGTGCGCCAGGGCGATGCGTCCCGCTGGCTCACCAGCGAAGCTTTCGACCTTGGTAGTGCCAGATCGTTGGCCGCTGAACAGACCCTTGAGCAAGCTGCCAAGATCCTTTCTGAAGAAGTGATTGATGCTGAACTGGCCAAGAAGCTTGATGCCAAGCTGCGTACCTTGCTGGGCGATACGGATCCATTCTGGATTCGTTGGCGGTATGTGGGTGAAAAGCAGGGGTGGTTGTAATGATCCCTGTTGCTGCGCAACCAGAGCCTGCTGATTTTGATGTGAAGGTACGCCAAAAGGGCTTGACGCATCTCAAACGAAATGGAATCGCTCTGGATCGGCCTCTGCCGCCAAAAACAGAGATAGAGCCCTATTGGCGAGCCTGTTTAACAGATCTACACCAGGCTTACAGCGGTATTTGCGCATACCTGGGAGTGCATTTTGAGCGTGTGATGGGCGGTGGGAGTGTCGATCATTTCATTGCCAAGTCCGCCGATGCGGGCCTCGCCTATGAATGGAGCAACTACAGGCTGGCATGTTCGACGATGAACAGCCGCAAGCGAGAATACAGCGATGTGCTTGATCCGTTTTATCTCGCGCCGGATCTGTTTCGGTTGCAGCTTTCAACGGGGCACATTTACCCAAATCCACGTCTAGCTGCTGCACCCATGCGTTTGGTTGAGCAAACCATTGAGCGTCTTGGTTTGGACGATACGCAGTGTCGTGATATGCGCGCGAGCTGGTATCAGGATTATCTGGAGTTCGGGTTGCCAGCAGAGTATCTGAAAAAGAAATCACCTTTTGTCTGGTACGAAGCCAACCGCCAGGGATTGCTATGAAACTGATTGATTTGCTGGCCGATGAAGTCCGCGCCAGTGCCGCTTACAACTCGAACGTTCAAGCCGCGCCCAATGTCATTCTCTGGACTGACAAGTTGCGTCAGTGGGAGTCGGCATTACCCATGTTGCAGGCTGCTCTGCCGGAACTGATCGTGCTGGGCAACTATGCCCCTGAACGCAAAACAGGTCCGGCGATCTGGATTAAATGTGTGGTCGAAGGTGTCTTGCCAGATGTTGAGTTGCCAGCTGGCCGGACGCCTATTGTCTATCTACCAGGTTTTGAACGACGTGATTTGCGCGCCATTGCTGCCTGTCCTGACTCGCTCAAGCCGCTGGCTGAATTGCAGTACCGGGGCTGCTGGTGGATCTATAGCAATGCGGGGCGTGACTGGACGGTGAATGCCTTCCTGGTCTCCAGTAACGGCGGTGCCGGGCTTGATGTGGCCAAGGATGAGAAAACCCAGCAGGTCATGTTGCGTGTATTGCCCGAGATTCTCGAGAGCGAACGCGATGACTTGAGCAATCGACGCCTTGAAGCAGCGGACTTCAACAAGCTGGTCAGCAGCGATCCGGTACGTGATCTGCTCAGCTGGATGAACGACAGCCAGGCCTGTCGTGAACGCTGGGAGTCTTCCCGATGGCAAGCCTTGGTCGGTATTTGCGAAACCGAAT
The DNA here is from genome assembly GCF_012985775.1 of Pseudomonas sp. WS 5011. Taxonomy (NCBI): domain Bacteria; kingdom Pseudomonadati; phylum Pseudomonadota; class Gammaproteobacteria; order Pseudomonadales; family Pseudomonadaceae; genus Pseudomonas; species Pseudomonas sp. WS 5011. The sequence continues at coordinate 26,943 of NZ_JAAQXA010000023.1, read as the reverse complement.
ATCACTTCAATCCAGAGCTGGATGGCGAACTCACGGCGGCTGAGCTGCTATGCCAGCGTCAGGGTGTCTGGGAGGGTGTCTGGCAACGCTTTTTGGAGTCATGCACGCATTACCCTCAGTTGCCGCAGCTGCTATTGAAGGTGCAGGCAGATTTGGCGGCCAACGGTGCCAGTTACCCTTCTATCAATGCCATTGAAGAGCAGCAGCTTGAACGTGATCTAAACGGACTGTTGCAGCTTGATCCGGCGAAAGCGCGTCTGAGCATCGTTCAGCTTGAGAGCCATCATGCGGAGCGCCGTAACTGGGTATGGCATGCCCTGGCTATGGCTCCCCTGGCAGGAGTGCTGGAACATCTGGCTGAGATCGCTAAAGCCACCACCAATACATTCTCTGGAGCAGACCCTGAGGAAATGGCGAGCCAGTATCGCGACTGCTATTGGCTTGCAGATGATCATGCGCTGCGCGCAATGGCTTATCCGCTGTCACCTGGTCAACAGGCATTGGTGCAAGGCCTATTGGATCTGATTTACACCCCCTGGCTGGACGGTGTGACACGCAACTTCCAGAACCTGGTGCGTAGTAAGGGCTATCCAGGCAATGATCAGATCAATGAAGCTACGGCGGAGTATGCCGTGGCCGGCGAGGCGGTGTTTTTTGTCGATGGCCTGCGCTTTGATACGGCGCAACGCTTAGCGGCCAAGCTGCAAGGCCTGGGCGAAATTCAGTTGGACTCGAACTGGGCAGCATTGCCTTCGGTAACGGCTACAGCCAAGGCGGCAGTAACGCCGGTGCATGCTCGGCTGACCGGCCGACTAACAGACCGGGATTTTGAACCGAGCCTCGCGGATGATGACAAGGACTTTTCCTCGCACTACCTGCGCAAGTTCCTCGACGAGAAAGGCTGGCAGTATCTGGAAGAGGGGGAGTCAGGTGACCCTGCCTCGAATGCCTGGTTGCAAAGTGGTGACATTGATAAGGAAGGCCATGTTAAGGGCCTGAAGCTCGCAGCACGCATCGATACCTTACTCGACGAGGTCGTCGAGCGTGCAGAGGAACTGATCGCTGCGGGTTGGCGCAAGATTCGAATTGTGACTGACCATGGTTGGATACTGACTCCCCGGCCTATGGCGAAAGTGGACTTGCCCAAGCATCTGACCGAAACGCGCTGGGGCCGTTGTGCGGTGATCAAGGATTCTGTGGATTCGGGCTATCAGCAAGTGGGCTGGTATTGGAATAGTGCCGTCAGCATCGCCATGGCGCCTGGCGTTTGCAGCTTCAAGGCCGGTCAAAACTATGACCACGGTGGCCTGAGCTTGCAGGAGTGCATGACGCCGGTGATTCAGATACGCAATACCAAGGCGGTCACGGCCGTATCTGCGTTGACCGCGACTCTGTCAGATATTCGCTGGTTGGGCCTGACCTGCAAGATTCAGGCTGAAACTACGGCTGAGGGCGTATTGGCAGTGCTGAGGACTCACCCAGCCGATCCAGATTCTGAAATCACCAAACGCAAGCCGCTAAAAGACGGCAAATGCAGCTTGATGGCTGATGACCAGTTTGAGGGCTGCTCAGCGGTGCTGGTGCTGCTGGATGATCAAGGTAATGTGCTGGCGAAGAAGCCGACACTGGTAGGAGACGAATAAGTGGAAATGGATACGCTGGACCACAAGGCCGCAGCAGCATTTGAGGGTTACCTGGTCCGCAAGGATCTGGTGCGAACCTTTGCCCGCCAGTTTCCGGTACCGACCTATGTGGTCGAATTTATGCTGGGCCGCTATTGCGCCTCGACCGACCCTCAAGAGATTGAAGAGGGGCTTGAGATTGTGCAGCGTCAGCTGGCCTCTCGCACTGTGCGCGCCGGCGAGGAGGAGCTATTCAAAGCTCGGGCCTACAAGGATGGTTCGGCCAAGCTGATCGATATTGTCAGCGTGCGGTTCGTGGAAAAAGAGGGTGGTTACCTGGCCAGTCTGCCAAGCCTAAACCTCAATCGGGTCCGCATCCCCGACAAGATTGTCGATGACAATGAGCGGCTGTTGACCGGTGGCTTTTATGCCGAGGTCACTCTGGAATACGACAGTGTGATTGCTGAAGAGAAGGGCAACGCCTTTGGCATCTCGGAGCTGCGACCAATCCAGATGTCCAAGCGCAACGTGCTGGATATCCTGGCGGAGGCACGCAGTAACTTCAGCAGCGATGAGTGGCGCGACTTTCTGGTGCGGTCCATCGGTCTGGAATCCAATGCACTGACCCAGCGTGCCAAGGATGCCATCCTGCTTCGGATGGTGCCCTTCGTGGAGCGCAACTACAACATGGTCGAGCTGGGGCCGCGTGGTACTGGTAAGAGTCACCTGTTCCAGCAGGTATCGCCTTATGCGCACCTGATTTCGGGCGGCAAGGCGACCATTGCCAAGATGTTCGTCAACAACGCCAGCGGGCAGCGCGGTCTGGTCTGCCAGTACGATGTGGTCTGTTTTGACGAGGTTAGCGGGATCTCCTTCGATACCAAGGAAGGGATCAACATTATGAAGGGCTACATGGAGTCCGGTGAGTTCAGCCGTGGCAAGGAAAGCATCCGTGCTGATGGCTCCATGGTGTTTGTTGGCAACTTCGACGTGGATGTTGAGCACCAGCAACGTGTTGGCCACCTCTTTGGCCCACTGCCCGCCGAGATGCGCGACGATACGGCATGGATGGATCGCATCCACTGTTACCTCCCAGGCTGGGATGTGCCGAAGATGAACAAGGATCTGACCACGGACCACTTTGGTTTGGTTAGTGACTTCTTCTCGGAATGCATGAGCCGACTTAGATTCGAGAGCCGCGTGTCAGCGATGCAAAACCGCGTTCACCTGGGCGGTGCCCTTAGCGGCCGTGATACGAATGCCGTTAACAAAACGGTTTCTGGTCTGCTCAAACTGATGTACCCCAACCAGGATATGCCCGTCTCCGACGAGGATCTGGAGTGGGCAACCCGTTTGGGCCTTGAAGTGCGCCGCCGCGTAAAAGAGCAGCAGAAGCGGGTAGGGGCTGCCGAGTTCCGTAACACCCATTTCAGCTACTTCATCGGCGACGATGGCGTCGAGAAGTTTGTTGCCACGCCCGAACTCAGAGCTGACAACGAGATTGGTGACGATCCGCTGGAGCCAGGCCAGATCTGGGCTATCAGTGAAGGCGGCGCTGACATCGACGACAATGCTGGTCTGTACCGTATCGAAGTTAACGGTGGACCAGGCTCCGGGGTGAAGATTCTCAACAATCCCGCGCCGGCGGCGTTCAAGGAGTCGGTACGCTATGCCGAGCAGAACCTGTATTCACGGTCTGTTCAGCTGGTTGGCGATCGAGACCCTCGCTCTCACGAGTTCTCCATCCAGCTACGTGCATTCGATGCTGCAAAACGAGGTTCCAAGCTGGGCATGGCAGCGTTGATCGCCATGTGCAGCAGCCTGCTGAAAAAATCAGTTAAAGGCGGACTGATCGTTGTCGGCGAGATCAATTTGGGCGGCTCTATTGAGCCCATCAGCAACGCAGTAAATATCGCTGAGCTTGCGGTTGAGAAGGGCGCGAGCGCACTGCTCATGCCTGTTACGGCGAGGCGTCAGCTGTATGACCTGTCAGACGACATGGCGACCAAGATCGATATCCAGTTTTATCAGGATGCACGGGATGCGTTGTTGAAGGCGATTGTGGAATAGCTAAGCACATGGCTAATCCACGCTCTCTGGTATTCGCCCTTTATAGCCACTGGCCGGTGGTCGAGTGGCTGGTACAGCGCACTCGAGAGATTCCAGCATTTGAATCAGAGCAAGTGCTGGCGCTGATCAGTAAGGTTGATCCAGGCATGCTGCGAGACGCCCGTGAGAATGTTCTGCGAGCGCTGATCAACACCGAAATTCTTCGTGTCCTCCCAAGGGATGAACTGCTGCAGCTCAATCCCTTGGTGCTTGAATTCGTCCGTGGCCTGAACAGAGAGCATGAGCTTGGGCTATCTGCAGTGCTCCAGGCCCGAGTGCAAGGAATTCGCGATGCTACGGAGCGCTTGAATGAGGCGATCGAGGGTAATGACCTTGATCTGCTGCGTCAGTCCGCCGTCCAGCTTACTGAGTTGTTTCGCCAGATTGCCCAGCAGCTGGATCAGGATCGCCACGCCATTCTCGAAATTGCCGAGAAAGCCAAGAGCACTGAGGCCCATGTGCCTGCCGAGCGGCGTTACCGGCAGGTGCTACAGGCCTATGATGATTACATCGAGCCAATGGCGGAAATGATGGACAGCGGCCCGTCCGGCAGCTTCTACCGCCTGCTGGAGGAGGCAGAGCGGCAGATTGACTACTGCCAGGAGAAGCTCGCTGTTCAGGGGGCGCTTTACACCTTGCGTATGCTGGTACGTCAGGCCGGCTTTCAGGTCAAAGAGCTTCGTCGGCTTGGCCGGGAGGTGCTGAAGCAGTGCAGCGATACGCTTTTACCGTTGCGAGAAGAGCTCAGGCGGCATAACAGCCTGTCTGCTGCCGTCAGCCAGCTTCTTGGACAGGTGCGCAAGCGCGGCTTGTCGCGCACATTCCGACAACCAGACTTCCCTGTCTGGCGCGCAGAGCGTCCCCGGCGGGTAACGGTTGGCGATGAGGTACTCACCATCATGGCTGAGGGCCTGGCATATGAGCCTGTGAGTCAGGCCTTCCCCGATGAGGCTCCAGCTGAGTCAGCAACAGAGCTGCGGTTCGTCGATGGTGTCGAACTGCGCGAGCGCCTGGCTGCCAGTGGCTCTGTGCCTAGCTTGCTTGACTGGCTTCGGACGAACTACACCTATTTGGATGATGCCACTGTTCTGCGCCTTTACCACGAGCTTGTCAGGGAGCCTGAGTGGGAGTTCCAGCAGGACGACCAGAAACTCAGTACTGACCTTAATTGGCTGCGCGTCACTCACTACCCTCATGGAAGATCCGCACGATGAATCAAGCAGTCACACTTCATCTGGGGCGTTTGCCGAGCCTTGGCGCGCTGTTCGAGTTGTTCAATGCGGGCAAGCACCTGAATCATATTGCAGAGCCCGTTCTGTGGGCTGAGCTCGAGAAAGAGCAGGAGCAGTACCAAGAGCTGTTCGGGCGTCTTGGCTTCACACTGCGCGTGGATAGGCGCGGGTTTGCCTGGTTCCACTTCGACAATGCGAGCAGCAACGTCAGCCGCACCACACGCCAGCTGGCGCTGTTGTTCATGCTGCTGTTCGAGTTGAAGGCCGACGAGGGGATGCACCTGCACCGATTCGGTGACTGGATCATTGATCGCGCTGTGCTGGCAAAGTTGCTTGAGCGCGGTCATGACTTGCTCTTGGCTGAGGGGTTAGATGAAGAGTCGCTCGTAGGGCTGCTCGATCGCGCGTGTGCGTATGGGTTTGCTGAGTCAGCTGCAGGAGGATGGCGGCTACTGCCTGCCGTCTGGCGGTATCTGGATCATTTTGTGAAGCTGGCCGGGGAGCAGGACGGCGAGATTGAAGAGGGTGTTGATGTTAGCGAGGCCATCGAGACCACTGAAGAGGATGAGCCAGCATGATGGATTATGGATTTCAACGGCTGGTGCTGCTTAACAGTGCAGGCTACGAGCGCGCAGAGTTACCTTTGGATGCGTCTGTATCGTTGGTGGCTCCGAACAATACAGGCAAGACCAGTCTGATCAATGCCTTGCAGTTCTTGCTGATCATCGACCGGCGGCGGATGGACTTTGGTCCACACGACGTAGAACGCAGTCGGCGCTTCTATTTCCCCAACAACAGCGCCTACATCCTGCTGGAGGTGCTGCTTCCTGAGTCGGGCAGTGTGGTGCTGGGATGTGTTGGCAAGGGTGTCAGCAACGACTACGAATACTTCGCTTACCGTGGCCAACTGAACCTCGATGACTACCGGCGCGATGACGGCTGTCTGGTGGCACAACCGCAGCTGCTGAGTCATTTAGCCACTCGCGGCTTGCTCGCCCAACGCTATAGCGGTAGCGAGTTCACCAGCATGGTGTATGGCAACAGTCGGCGGGGGCGGGGAGAAAACGGTGACTTCACAATTTTCCGCCTGGAGCAGGCCCGCCACGCTGAGGTATTCCAACGGGTGCTCACCCGAACTCTGCGCTTGGACAAGCTGCAATCCAAGGAGGTGAAGGACTACCTGTTGCAGATCTTTCACCGAGATCTTTCGGACGCGGGCATCGACTTCAAGCAGGAGTGGGACAAAGCTTTCGCCGATGTAAATGCCGACCGAGAGCAGTACCAAGCTGCCCAAAAGCAGCTGGAACGGATCGGCCGCCTCGAAACGCTGTATGAGGAGCGCTTGCAGTTGCGCGGCAAGTTGTTTCACCTCCGTCCGCTGATCGATCAGGCGCTGCAGGACTGGCAGAGCTATTACCAGTCTCGCTCAGCTGACCTGCAACAGACCCGCGCCGGCATCGAGCAAGCCGAAGAGCAGCTGCAACATGACCGGGTAGAGTGGTCTGCTGCCCGTGAGCGCAGCCTGCAGACTGAGGCTGCGCTGAAGCGCGAGGGTGAGCGGCAGGCTGAACTGGAGCGCCGGTTCACGCTGATCGACCGACGCGAGACGCTGGAGCGTAGCATCGAGCATGCGCGTGCAGCCTACGAGGCCCAGGTTGCGCTCGTTGCCGGAGTACAGGGTCGAAGCCCCAATGAGATTGTTCGCGATCGCAACAGGGTTACGCAGGACGTGCAGCGGCTCAGTCGCGAAAGAGCAAGCCTGGCGGGCAACCTCTATCAGCATCTGCAGCGGGAGTTGAACGCGGAGCAGCTGGCTGCCCTGAACCGGCTGTTCGCACGGGAGGTTATGACGCTGCCGGAGAGCTGCTTCCGTCTCAACGGCGAGCAACTGCATCAAAGCCTTGAGAAATGGCTCAGCCAGGCTGGCCGCCTTGAACTGCCGGGACTGGATCTGCAGTTGGCTGACCTGCCCGACCAGCACCGTCAGCGCAGCGCTGAAGAAATCGATCAGGAGTTGTCTGACCTTCAGCGCCAGCTGGCTCAGGTCGATGAGCAGCTACAGGCTGCGGAGCAAATTCGGGCCGCTGAGGCACTCAAGCTTGAACGAGAGCATGACTACCAGCAGGCCCTGCGCGAGCTGGAAGCCTTTGACGATCTCGCCATCTTGCGCGAGCGCGGAGCTGAGCGCGAGCGATCTCTGTTGGACTGCCGGAGCGTCTTGGCTGATTTGGAGGCCAAGCTGAGAGGAGTCCAGGCCGAGGTGCAGCGTCTTCGAGAACAGCTGGATGGCATACGTAAGCAGCAGGATGAACTCGACGGCCAGCACGGGGAGATCTGTACTGGCCGCGATCGGCGCAGTGATGGTGACCCTATCTTCAGCTATCTGGCTGATCTGCCGCATCACACGTGGGTTGGGGCTGCAGAGCTGGCTATTGAGCAGTTGGCCGAGCACCTGCGAGAGTATCAGCAGGACTGCCGCCGGCTGCTGAGCCTTGAAACTGATGTACGTGGGTTGCTCGCCGAGCTGCATGCGGATGGTTTGACCAAGTTCCAGACGGCCGACGATCCTGACGAAGAGATCCGCCTGATGATCGAGTTTGGCCGGCATCTGCCCCAAGAGTTCGAGGCCATCGAGCGTAAGGCGCGCACAGCGGTGGTCAACGTCACGGCGTGCCTGCGGCAATTGCGAGGCAGCCTGAACGATTTCAAGGCCAAGATGCGCCAATTCAACCAGCTGATCGGCCGGCGTCGGTTGTCCGACCTTTCGGTATTCAAGATCGAGCCTGAAGACGAGCGGGAGCTGGTCTGGGCGATCGAGGCGCTTATCAGCACAGCGGAGCAGGTGGATTCAGGCCAGAGCTTTGAGCTGTTCGACCACGGAAGTGTGCTCGATGATGAGAGTCTCACACGGGCAAAGGCCCTGCTGATCCGAGAGGGTGATGCCCGAGGCGGTCTGGCTGTTGAGCATCTGTTTCGTCTGAGCTTCATCGTCGGTAAAGAGGGCCAGAAACCTGAGGCCTTTGCTGATATTGATGGCGCTGCCTCCAACGGCACGGTGCTGATGGCAAAGTTGGTAACGGGGCTGGCGCTACTGCACCAGATGCAGGACAAGCGCTATTCGGTTCGGGCTGCCTGCTACTTGGATGAGGCGCTGGCGCTTGATGGGCCAAACCAGACGAGCTTGATCGACACAGCTGCTGAGTTCGGTTTTGCGCTTATCTTCGCCTCTCCCGCGCCGCTGGCAACCGTTCGTTACTGCGTACCAATCACTCGCCACGGCGGACACAATCACGTCAGCCGCAAGAATTGGCAGGAGTTGGAGCCGCGCCTGGCGGGGGCTGGTGCGTGAGCCGTTCACTGGCCGATGCACTGGAAAAGCTGCTTGTTGCTGGCGGTAGGCTGGCTGCCAGCCAACTGACAGCTGCCCAGCGCGGAGCGCTGGAGGAGTTCGCTCGGAGAACCCTGGCGGTGCGGTTGTCAGTTAGTGGTCGCGGCAGTCTGTATCAGATTGCCGCCCTAGAACAGGTTCAGGCCCACCTTGCTCAGCTAAGGCCGGGACACACGGAAAATGCGGCCAGTGTGATCCCGCAGCGCGCCCTCAATATGTCGCGGAACCGTGACAGTAAAAGTGGTAGTGCGCGGCACTCGGTACAGTATCTGCTGCTTAAAGCCGTAAACGACGGGCAGTACTGGCGTGATGGCAAGGGCCAACTACTCGATGTATCGCAGCTGACGCAGACCTGCGGGGCTGCCGCTTTGGCTGTGCAGAGCGGCGATGATTGGCACACGGCTTCGCCCTTGTGGCTGATCGAGAACCAAGCCCTGTTCGACGATATCAGCTGGCTGCCCGCCGATGCGAGCGGCACCTTGTGCTACTACTCCGGACAGCTGAGCGGCCTGCTGCTGTACTGGTTGGCCAAGAGACCGCGGGCTTCACAGGTAATCCTTTTCCCCGATTACGATGGTATTGGGCTTCAGAACTTCGCTCGACTCTATGAGCTCATTGGGGGCACGTGCAAACTCTGGTTAATGCCGCATTGGCAGGAGCGGTTGAGGCTGTATGGCAATCAACGGATTTGGCAGGACAACTTAGCGAACTATCAGGATGCGGTAAGTCGACTTCGGTCGTTGGGCATGCCCAGCGAGTTGGCCGAGCTGTGTGATGCTCTGCAAGGAATGGGCTTGGCATTGGAGCAGGAGAGTGTGTTTTTACGGCGGGGAATTTCTCAGCAACCGGTGAATAAAATGCTTTCAGAAGACCTTGAACTGACCGAAATTGCTAAGTCTCGTTCAAGTGAGACAGCCCTCCCAGTCAATCTGGATGACTTATAGGTTTGGTCTATGACCTACGGTTGCAGTTCAATCCAAAAAAAGAAAGTTGGCCGGATGATTGCGGACGGATAGCCGCGTGGCTACCCGTCCTGGTTAAGCTTATTCTAGGACCTTTTGAGATGACTTCTGTAGTCGACTGAGAAGCCAGCAAGCGACAAGCACAGCGATCAGCAATGGCGGAAAACGCACCATCAGGATCACCAGCAGCAGTAGCGCCAGGTAGCCTGCCAGGATCCCGGCAAACATAAATACCGCGGCAACAGTCCGTAACAGCAGTTTCATTGGCACCTCCTTACAGGTAGCCCAGTTCTGCCAGTGACACGCAGCCTTCGTTCCCCACCACAACGTGATCGAGCGTTCTAACTCCGACCAGATTCAGCGCGTCCTGCAGTTTTGTGGTGAGATTGCGATCCGCCATGCTGGGCTCAGGGTCACCCGAAGGGTGGTTATGCACCAGGATCAGGGCGGCTGCGTTGTGCTCCAGGGCGAGCTTCACGACCTCCCTGGGGTAGACACTGGCGCCGTCCAGGGTGCCGCGAAACACTTCCTCAAATGCAATCACTCGGTGTCGGCTGTCGAGCATGAGCAGGGCAAATACTTCATGCTCATAGTTGGCCAGCAATGTTTGCAGGTGGCAGAACACGTCCTTGGGGGAAGTCAGTGCTCGGCCCTTGCGCAGGCGCAGACTGGCCAGTTGCTTGGCCATCAGCAGGATGTCGTTTTCCGTCACCGGCGACTCGACCAGGTAGGTGCCTGTCGTGTCACTGGCTTTCAGCTTGTGCAGGCGCATGGCGGCCTCCTTGGTTTTGGTCTGTGGGTGGGGTTTGACGTGCAGCCTGTGCATCGAGCTTTTCAGCCAGGCTGGGTTTGGTGGGGTTGAGTTGAGACATTGTTGCTACAGCAGTGGCTTCACCCTCGGGGTAGAACTCATCGACGATGGCGCCGACATCCTCCTCGCTGTCCTCGAACGCACCGTTGCCGAAGCCACGTCGTGCTGCCTCATCCAAAGCGGCTTGATCGAAGCCTGCAGCCTGACGCCGTGAGTCGAGTTCACTGGCGGTCACCAGTGCTTCAGCCATGTCCATGCCGCCGCGTACCGTCAGGTCGGTGTAGAAGATCGGCGTGCCATGACTCTGGCGTGTCGACTTGCCACGCAGACGTAGTTCCAGTGGCAGGCAGGCCAGGCGGTTGCCCGAGATTGCCTGGAAGTAATGCAGGCGAGCCGCCAGGGTGCGGATGCTGTTGAAGCCGGTGGTGCGAAACACGAAGCTACCCAGCGAGTCCTCATCGCCAATGACCACGTTCAGTCGGCCATAGGGCTTGCAGGCACCGCCTTTGGCCAGCGGACAGGCATCCGGTGAAGGGCAAGGCAACGACTGCATGCCGTCCTGGGTAACCCGCTTGCAGGTCTCGCCATTGCCGACGCAAACAGGTCGGCCCGATTGCCGGTCGAACAGCGTGTAGTCAGCCCGGAAATTCAGCTCCGGTTCGTTGAACAGCAGGCGTACCGGAATGCTGCGCAGCTTGTCGTCCTTGCCCTGACGTAGCTCGTCATTGAGCGGGTGCAGCAGCCAGCCGTCCTTACCCTGCACCTGGGATGTGATGGTGAATTGGTCATCCTTCTCCGGCAGCCGTTTGCCGTTCTTCTCGATGACCTTACCGATGGAAATCCGCCCGAGTACCGGTGGAGTGATAGCCAGACCTTTGAGCATGGTAATTCTCCTGGAAATGAAAAAAGGCCAGCCACGCAGTGCGAACTGCATGGACTGGCCAAGGGGAGGGAAGGGATGAATGAGGTTGGTTTCAGCCGACCAGGAAGCGCCGTGCACCTGGTTTCAGCAGTGGGTATTTGGTCTGCAGGTAGGGCTTGTCCTTGAGCAGTTGAGCGACATCGAGGCCGATGCTGTCCTTGGCTTTGCGCCAGCTGACATAGCCGCTGGAAAACTCCGCTCTGCTGGCATCGCCCATGGCCTGCTGCAGCATCTGCTTTAGCTCAGCCTCGCGTTTTTCCTTGTCGGCAATCGACTGACGAACTGCCCTCAGCTCGACGTAAGCCGCGCTGAGCCCGGCATGCTGGGTGAAGTCGACGACTTGGCCGTTGTCCTCCGGGTAGAGGCAGCGCAGTGCTGACTCTGCCGAAGCGGTGCCATCAGCCGGTGGCGGCGTATCAGTCTCCACGTAGTGCCAGAACTGGCGCTCCAGCTCGATCAGGCGAGCGATCATCTGCTCATCCCGCTCGATGCGGTGGATCTCCAGCGTCTGACCACCCAGCAGTACCGCCACATCCGCCGCCTGCTTGCCGGTGACGGCGAGCTGGTGCATCACCTGCAGCTGCACATACTCCGGCACGCCATCTTTCCAGAGGCGTGCCCCGTTTATGCCGGCTGTCTTACATTCGAGGATCTGCACATCGTCGGCCCCGATCACCTCGCGGTCGATGTTGGCCAGCATCCAGGGCAGCTCCGGATCCGCGTGCTGCAGCACGGCGTTGATGCGCCGTACCTTATTCCTAGTGCGCTTGCTGTAATGCCAGGCCACGATGGGTTCCAGCACATTGCCCCAGTACATCGGGCTTTCCTCATCCTGAGGATCAGCCTTGGGCATGCCAGCATCGCGCCCGGTCTTTTCCAGCCACAGCTCCAGCTGCGATTTATAGGGATTCAGCCCTACTGCCGCAGCAGCGTCCGAACTGCCGATGCCTTGCTTGCGGATCTGCAACCAGTCCTCGCGTGGCAGCTCCTTGGTGCTGACCAGACGCAGGGCCGGGCGGGTTTTGCTGGTGCTGCGATTCAATGAAGTAGCTTTCATCATGTTTCTCCTGCAGGCATAAAAAAGCCCAGCCAGCACAAGGCTGACCGGGCGTAGATGGTGGTAGGTGGATGGCTAGTTAGGGATATGCCTTTGACATATCCCGCTTGATTGGCACAATGGGCTATACGCAAGGCATATCCCCAGGAGGTTTCCATGGAACAAGGTGCAGTTTTTCAGAGCAACCGCAGTCAGGCGGTGCGTTTGCCCAAGGCGGTTGCGCTGCCTGAGGATGTGAAGCGGGTGGATGTAGTAGTAGTTGGTCGAGCCCGAATCATCACGCCGGCAGGCGAGGCCTGGGACGTCTGGTTCGATGGCGAAGGTGTGACCGCTGACTACATGGCGGATCGCGAGCAGCCTGCAGATCAAGAGCGGGATGCGTTCTGATGCTGAAGTACATGCTTGATACCAACATGTGCATTTTCACGATCAAGAATCGCCCTGAGCAGGTGCGGGAAGCCTTCAAGCGCCATTCAGGGCAGCTGAGCATTAGCACTGTCACCCTGATGGAGCTTATTTACGGCGCCGAGAAGTCCGCTAATCCCGAGCGTAATCTGGCGGACGTTGAAGGTTTCGCTGCGCGCTTGGAAGTACTGCCTTACGACGCTCAGGCAGCGGCTCATTCCGGGCAATTGCGAGCTGAGTTGGCTCGTATCGGCAAGCCTATTGGCCCGTATGATAAGATGATTGCAGGACACGCACGTGCCCAGGGACTGATTCTGGTCACGAATAATCTTCGTGAGTTCGAGCGAGTCCCAGGTTTGCGCGTCGAGGATTGGGTGAACGCCTGATTAAGGGCGATCATTTAATGCAGAGCAGCTGAACAACCCCTGATCACCCTTGTGGCGATCAGGGGTTGTGTTTATGCCGCATTAGCTTAAGCGGCGAGCTGCAGCGCTGCGTCCAAGGCGCGTTGCTTGATCTGCGCGCCCTGGCCGAACCAGGCAGAGTCCAATCGATACTCAATGCTGCGCGCCCGGCGTTCGTGATCGACGTACTCGGTCACGGCATTGAGCAGGCCCCAGGCAGTGCCGCGTGCTGAGTCCAGCTGGCTGCCCCGGCCACGGCCTTCGTACAGCTCCTGAACTTTGCGCAGAGCGCGCTCGTTCGGCAGCTGTTCAGGAAGCGGACCGGTCGGGCTGGTCTCACACATCACGTTCATGAAGAAGCCCAGTGCCTCATGCCACTGCACCTTGCGTTCAGCCAGATGGCGCATGCGGTACATGAAGTCGTCCCATTGCGAGACAGCAATGCCGAGCTGCTTCTTGACCAGATCGCCGTCGAAGCGGGTGCTGTGCGGCACCTTGATCGCACGGCTGATGCCGTCCAAGGCGATGGTCAGGGTGTTGTTGCAGACAACGCGAATGGTGGTGGGGGTTGCTGTGGTGGCCAGGGTGCCGTCGCAGGAAGTGGCCAGCAGCAAATAGCCATTTACCTGATCATTGCCCTTGAGTGCAGCGCCCTGTCCGGTACGCGCCAACGCCCAGAACTTGCGCCCGCCCTTGAGCACGCCAGCAGTTTCCAGCTCGTAACCGGAAACCTCGGTCAGGTCCCGGTAGAACTCCAGCACATCCTTGGGCTGCACGGTGTGGTAACGCTGCGAGACCACCGACAGCGGTGCCTTGGTGTCTGAGCGGTAGAGCACTTTCTGCTCCGGGAACGAATGGATCGCGCCCAGGTGGCCGATGGCGTCCGACTTGAAATGCACAGGGCTTTCCAGGATCTGCCAGTCCATACCGGCTTCGCGTTGCCAGACCTCGATGGGCTGTTTCTGCGGCAGGTTGTTGCCCAGGCCGTGCCACGGAGTAGCGCCAACGTAGGCCATTTGTTCGATTTGATGAGCCATGACGAATTTCCTTTAGGTGCAGGCCGGCATAAAGCGCCGCGCATGGCGCAGCACCGGCAATCATTGAGGGATAAGGAATAGGAGAGCGGTGGCCGGATCAGGTCGGCAGGTTGAAGCGATGACCGCAGAGCAGGCAGAGGTTGTGGGCCAGGACGTGACGGTCGAGTGACTCGCCGAGCTGAGCGCCGAGCGCACAACCACCCACGCTTCCGGCCAGGCCACCGAGAATGGCGCCGGATACTGAACCGAGTGTGATGCCGACAGGGCCGGCGATTAAGCCGAGTGCTGCACCGGCCTTGCCGCCTGCCAGAGCAGCACTGATGCCTCGTGCGAGACCACCGACAGCGCCGATGGCCGCGCCAGCTTTCATGGCGTGATGGAAAGAAGCGACTTTGGGGGAGTGGCAGCGAGGGCACTGCAATGACATGGGAAGATCCTCCTTGGTGCTGATGTCATTGCGGTAATGTGTGGCTGAGATTTTTTTGGATCGAATGGCTGCTTTGCAGCAGCGCTAACTGAGTGCGAACAGGCTGGAGTCGGCCAATAGCGGCCCTTTAGGGAAACTCTGAAGAAGACTTCCAGATTTTGGCAAAATACCCGGATTCCACCCGCTGAGTTTCCCCATGAAGCAGATGACCTTCGCTGACGCCGAGTACGCCGGTAAGCGCAAACAAACCCGCAAAGAGTTGTTCCTGATCGAGATGGATCGGGTGGTGCCGTGGAAGGGTTTGATTGCCTTGATCGAGCCGCATTATCCCAGGGTGAAGGCGGTCGTCCGGCCTATCCGCTGATGGCGATGCTGCGCGTGCACCTGATGCAAAACTGGTTCGGTTACAGCGATCCAGCGATGGAAGAGGCGCTGTACGAGACCACCATCCTGCGCCAGTTCGCGGGGCTGAGCTTGGAGCGTATTCCCGATGAAACCACCATCCTCAACTTCCGGCGTAGTAGCAAGACCGCACCACGCCGAAGGCTGAACAGACCACTTCCACCGACTCCCGCTCACTTAACTGGTCTATCAGCGCGTACGATTGAACTCGTCCGACATCAAGAGAGCGGTAGCCTTTTTTAGGATCGCTTTCTCCCGTTCCAGTCGGTCGATCCTGGCTTCCAGCTCCTGGATTTTCTGCTGTTCGGGCGTCAGTGCTTTGCTCTTCGGGGTAACGCCCACGCGCTCCTCTTGAAGCTGTTTTACCCATCGGCGCAGGGCCGACTCAACCACTCCCAGTGAACGAGCTGCTTCGATATGGCTGTAGCCCTGATCGAGCACCAGGCAGGCGGCCTCTCGTTTGAACTCGGGCGTAAAGGAACGACGTTGCTTGGTCATCAGACACCTCTCTATGGCGAGCATTCTCGCCCTAAATGGGTGTCCGGAATCAGTAGACCACTACACACCGCCGGCTGCTCTGATGACAGTAGGCTGTAGCGGCGATTGCATTTCCGTTAGCCTGCTGGCCAGCCAGGGGTAGAACACGCCCCTCCAGAAGTGGAGGGGCTAATCTAGATTCGGCCGTTGGCTTGGTGCAGGCGTTTGACGAAACTCTCAGCGTCGGTTTCGCCAACAGTACGGAGATCTTGCCATTCTTCGCCATTGGGAGCGAATAACTGCAGTGCCGGTGGGCCGAACAGCTGGTAGCGGTCGAGCAGGGCGCGTTGCTCGGCATCGCTACGAGTTATGTCGAAGCGCACCAGTCGGTAACCGGTCAGTTGCTCACGCACGGCGGGTGCTGCCAGCACTTCTCGTTCAATTACTTTGCAACTGATGCACCAGTCGGCGTACCAATCCAATAGCAGTGGTTGGTCGGCATTTTTTGCTGACAGCAGAGCGGCATCCAGAGCAGCTGGTGTATCCACGGTCTGCCAGCCGGCGTTAGCGCCGCTCGGAAGTACGGCTTTGGCGTCCAGCTGACCCAGCGGTCGCAGCGGATCGGATTGACCTTGCAAAGCGCCGAGCCAGGCGCTGACACCGTAGACCAGTAGTGCCACACCGAGTAGTTGGGCGAGCCTTTGCCGGCCGGACTTGAGGGTGAACTCCAAGGCACCGAGCCAAATCGCGCTGCCAACTGCCAAAAGGCCCCACAAGGCCAAAGTCACTGGAGCGGGTAGCACGCGTTCTAGCAGCCATACAGAGACAGCCAGCAGCATCACGCCGAAAGCTTTGCGCACACCGACCATCCAGGTGCCAGACTTGGGTAGCAATGCTCCGCCGCCGATGGCGAACAATACCAACGGCGCGCCCATGCCCAACCCGAGGGCAAACAGCTTAAGGCCGCCACCCAGTGCGTCGCCGGTGGTGCTTATGTAGAGCAGTGCGCCGACCAGAGGGGCAGTCACACAGGGCGAAACCAGCAGGCTCGACAGTACGCCGAGCGTGGCGGCGCCCAACATTGAACCCCCGCGGGCCTGGCCGGCTAGGAGATCTAGTCGTTCGGTGATAAAGCGCGGCATGCGCAACTCGAATACGCCGAACATGGCCAGAGCGAAAACAGTGAAGAACATCGCAAAGGGCACCAACAGCCACGGTGACTGCAGGCGCGCTTGTAGGTTGAGGCCAGCGCCGAACATGCCCATTAGCGCACCAAGCAGGGCGAAGCTGGCAGCCATGGGGAGTACGTAGGCAAGCGATAGGCGTAATCCACGCGTTCCGCCGAGTTGTCCGCGTAATACCACGCCAGACAGAATTGGCAGCATCGGTAGCACGCAGGGTGTGAAAGTCAGGCCCAAGCCCGCCAGGAAGAACAGCGCCAGACTACGCCAGTCAATGGCGACCCCTTGTTGCAGGGCTGCAATGAGGGGGGGGGCACCTACCTCGAAGCTGCGAATCTCTGGCGGATAGCACAGCCCCAGATCAGCGCAGCCCTGATAGCTCACCTGTAAGGTGAACGGTGTGTTCTGAGGGTTATTAACGGGTAGCAGCAAGTCGGTAACGCCGTAGAACACCTCGACATCGCCAAAAAATTCATCGGTTTTCGGTTCGGCCGCGGGCCATTGCGGGGTGCCAATTGACACTTGCGGGTGGTCGCTGGTGAATGCGAAGCGATGTTTATAGAGGTAATAACCCTCGGCATTTATGAAGCGCAGGCGGACGCTGTCCTTACCGGTTTCCAACAGGTCGAGGCGGAAGGCTTTGTCTACCGGAAGGAAATCCTGGCTGTTGTTCAGCGGAGTGCCGAACAGAGCCGACTGAGGACGCGAAGAATCAAATATCTCGGCGTTGGCTGGCAAGGCAAGCAGTAGCAGCAGCAGATACGGCAGGAGGCGGGACATGACCATCTCGCGGGCTAATAACGAAAAGGAGGTCTATTTCAGCTTGTTAACGGAGCCGGGATTTTTGAAGTGCGGGCTGGGGGGATGGCCTCCGCTGCGATTCAGTGCATCGCAGGATGCCAGCCAGTACCAGCCCGCCCGGCGAGTCGCTATTAATGCGCGGCTTGTTCCAGCGGATAATTGGCAATGACCTTTTCTCGGCCAGTGCGGGTTATTCCGATCACCTGGTACGGGTGTTTGACGTCGCCATACTCCATGCCTGGTGAGCCAGCCGGCATGCCTGGCACGGCGATGCCCAGCAGGTCAGGGCGCTTGCGAAGCTCCAGGATCTGCGCCACGGGCACGTGACCTTCAACGAACTTTCCATCGATCACGCCTGTATGGCAGGAAGCCAGACGCGGTTTCACGCCGAGGTCTTGCTTGACTGTGTTCATGTTGCGTTCGACGTGGTCGCGGACTTCGAAGCCGTTGTTCTCCAGGTAGGTAATCCAGTCCTTGCAGCATCCACAGTTGGCGTCGCGGTGCACATCAATGATCAGGGGTTGCGCGGCCTGGGCGGCGCCACTTAGCAGCAGAGCGGCGAGCGCCGCGGTAGTCAGTCTTCTGGACATAAAAAACCTGTTTTCAATGGTTTGCTCATTTGCAACAGCAGCCGCTGCTGCCACTGCATCCGGTTTTCTTCGCAGTGCTCGATGAGGCCGCCGGACTGCTCAGTTGAGCGGGGTATCCAGCATCACCCAGAGCGGCGACAAGCACATCGCTGTCGCACTCTCCGCTGACCCGCACACGGGCCGCTTGCAGGTCGACATCAACCTCGGTGACGCCTTCAACTGCGTTGAGCGCCTCGGTGACATGCAGGACGCATGAGCCGCAGCTCATGCCTTTGACGTTCAATTCAACGGTGCTCATGGCATCTCCTTGCGAGGTTGCTGTTGGGGTTGAGGCAATTCTCAACCTTGCCAAGGTGGCAAGGTCAAGAACCTCAATCGATTGATACTTTGCGCAGTCTCAAGGCGTTGAACACCACCGAAGCGGAACTCATGCTCATCGCCAGCGCTGCGATTATTGGTGACAGCAGGAGGCCAGTCAGCGGGTAGAGCAGGCCGGCTGCCAGAGGGACCCCCAGGGCGTTGTAAAGAAAGGCGAAGGTCAGGTTCTGGTGCATGTTGCGCACGGTGGCCACCGACAGGCTGCGCGCGCGCAGGATGCCGAGCAGGTCGCCCTTGACCAGCGTGACCTGGGCGCTGTTCATCGCCACGTCGGTGCCGGTGCCCATAGCAATGCCGATATCGGCGCGCGCCAGGGCCGGGGCGTCGTTGATGCCGTCGCCGGCCATGGCCACGCGGTGTCCTTGCTGTTGTAGCGAGGCGGTCAGGCGTTCCTTATCCTGCGGCTTGACCTCGCCGTGCACCTCCTCGATACCCAGTTCGCGGGCTACTGCTCGAGCAGTCGTCAGGCCATCGCCGGTGGCCATGATCACCCGTATGCCGTCTGCCTGCAGGCGCTGGATCGCCAGTTTTGAGGTCGGCTTGATCGGGTCGGCAACCGCCAGCAGACCGGCCAGCACGTTGTCCACCGCCAGGAACATGATGCTCACGCCTTCGCCGCGCAGTTGTTCGGCATGCGCCTTGAGTGGGCTGGCATCCACGCCGGCATCATTCATCAGCGCGGTGTTGCCCAACTGCAAGTCGCGGCCGTCAACCTTGCCACGCACGCCGATGCCGGAGGCCGATTCGAAGGTTTCAGGCGTGCTCAGCGCCAGGCCCTGGGCACGGGCATGATCGACGATGGCGTGGGCCAGGGGATGTTCGCTGCCCTGATCCAGGCTGGCGGCCAGTCGCAGTACCTCGTCCCGCGTGAAGCCGGGCGCCGCCTCGACGCTGTGGAAAGCAGGGCGGCCCTCAGTGAGCGTGCCGGTCTTATCGACGATCAGCGTGTCGATCTTGCGCAGGTTTTCTATCGCGGCAGCATCGCGGAACAGCACGCCGCTGCCGGCCGCCTTGCCGGTGGCGACCATCACCGACATCGGCGTGGCCAGGCCCAGGGCGCAGGGGCAGGCAATGATCAGTACCGCGACTGCGTTGATCAGACCGAACACCCAGCTCGGCTCCGGACCCCACAGGCCCCATACCACGAAGGTCAGGATAGCAATGGCGATGACCGCCAGCACGAAACGCCCGGCAATGACGTCGGCCAGCCGCTGCATTGGCGCCTTGGAGCGCTGCGCCTGGGCCACCATCTGGACGATCTGCGCAAGCATGGTCGAGCTGCCGACCTTTTGTGCCTGCATCACCAGGCTGCCGTGGCTGTTGAGGGTAGCGCCGATTAGGCTGTCACCGGCGCGTTTCATGATCGGCACCGGCTCGCCGGTCAACATCGACTCGTCCACCGCGCTTTCGCCTTCCACCACCAAGCCATCAACCGGCACTTTTTCGCCTGGGCGCACCCGAAGCTTGTCGCCGCTGTGCACATGGGTGAGGGGAATGTCCTCTTCGCTGCCATCGGCATTGATCCGTCGCGCGGTCTTGGGCGCCAGGCCGAGCAGCGACCTGATCGCCGCCGAGGTCTGCGAGCGCGCCTTGAGTTCCAGGATTTGGCCGAGCAGGGTCAGCGAGATGATCACCGCTGCCGCCTCGAAGTACACGCCGATGCGTTCACCCTGCATGAAGTGGTCGGGGAATACGCCGGGCGCCAGGGTGGCGATCAGGCTGTACAGGTAGGCGGCGGAGGTTCCGAGGCCGATCAGCGTCCACATGTTCGGGCTACGGTTGATGAACGATTGCACGCAGCGCACGTAGAAGGGCCAGCCAGCCCAGAGCGCCACAGGGGTGGCCAGTGCCAGTTCGACCCAGTTCTGCGTGGCGCCGTGGAACGGACTGAGGGCATGCCCGCCCATGGCCAGCACGGTGACAATCACGGTGAACGGCAACGTCCACCAGAAGCGTCGAGAAAAGTCCCTGAGCTCCGGGTTGTCCTCTTCTTCCAGTTCGGGCATGACCGGCTCCAGGGCCATGCCGCATTTGGGGCACGTGCCTGGGCCGATCTGCAGTATTTCGGGGTGCATCGGGCAGGTGTATTCGGCGCCGTGATCGACGGTCGGCGTCTCGCCATGAGCATGCCCGGCATCCAGATATCTGCTTGGCTCGGCAGTGAATTTTTCCAGACAGCGCTGGCTGCAGAAAAGCAGTTGTTGGCCGGCGTGGCTGGTCTGATGCGGGCTGTCGGCTTTGACCGTCATGCCACAAACAGGGTCACGATCCGATGGGGTCTGAAGTGTGGGGTGTGGCTGATTGGCCTGAGACATTACCGCTCCTGTTAAACCCTGCGCGCACTCGGAGATATTTTATATAGAGTACCCGCGAACGGCTGACATTGGCCTGACCCAAGCATTACATTTCTGTAAGCCTGTGGCATCGGGGGGACGCGGACCTCGCGATGATCTCCTGCCGCGAACCTGAAGCCGGTGTGGATTTCCACCACCTGTTCCGGTCGCGGCTGGTTGCGCTGGTGGCAAACGATCATCCGCTTGCCCAGAAGAGCTACCTGGAGGCGCAAGACTTCAATGACGAAACGTTGATCACTTACCCCGTCGAAGAGGACATGCTGGATATCGTCCAGTTGCTGCTCAAGCCGGCGGGCATCACACCCGCTCGACGAACAACCGAACTTACGGTCGCCATCCTCATGCTTGTTGCCACGCGGCGAGGTATCGCCGTGCTGCCGAGATGGGCCGTGCAGCACTATCTCCAGCGGCAATACGTGACGGCAAAGCCGATCACACGCGATGGCTTGTTTGCCGACATCTGGGCGGCCACGCTCGAATCGGAAAGCTCCAAGCCTTACATCGTCGAATTCATCGAGCTGATAAAGGAGACCAGTGCGGTGACCCTCACGGATATCGAGTTAACGACAGAGGTGCAGCGGATGGCAAAGCCAACTGCCTGACCGGCTGCTTTTGGCCGACTCTGTTGAAAAAGTTGGTTTCTGATGGGACTGCTTTTCGGCAGCTCAAAAATCGCTCGATTTCGGCGTAGCTAAGTAAAAACCAACACAGCTACGTCTTCCGAGCGAACCAGATTTCAACGTCGCTAACGCTCTTTTATGGGCAAAAATCACAACAGGACTTTTTCAACAGAATCGGCCAAAAGCCGCCATCCGAAATCTACAAAAGTAGGGGCGATTCACTTTGCGAAATGTTTTCTACAACCTTTGACGCTTACGCTGCTGTTTCACCTTGTACATCTCGCGGTCTGCCAGCATGACGGCCTCGTCCGCAGTCATGCTGCCGGGCATCACCGCCACTACACCCACACTTGCTCCGGCATAGTCGATATCGCCAAGATCTTGCCCCAACCCATATCGTCCTATCGTCGCTTTAGTAAGGCGATCCTGCATTAGCTCGGCGGCATATTGCATATCGCTTGCCAGGTCCAGATGTTCGGATGGCGTGCTCACGGCGATTACGATGAACTCGTCACCACCAACACGCCCGACGGTATCGCTGGTTCTGAGGCCATGCTGCAGTTGGATGGCTACGCCACGTAGAAATTGGTCTCCTGCCTGATGGCCGTAGGTATCGTTGATGAGCTTGAAGCCATCCAGATCGACGACACCGACTAGCACGTACGTGTTCTCTCGCTGGGCCAGGGCGAACAAGCGAGCGACATCGTTGAGGATGGCGCGCCGGTTGGACAGACCGGTCAGGGGATCTGTCAGCGCCATTGTGGCCAACTCGGCGTTAGCGACCTGAAGCCGCTCAACCAGCAATTCACGTTCAAGGGAGTAGCTCAGCAACCCTGAGAGCAGCATCAGCAATGGCTCCACGTCAGGAGCGCGGGCCACCTGACCCGAGCTGGCGGCACAGACTGTACCCAGCACTCGGCCATCCAAGGATCTGATTGGCGCGCTTACATAGGTCCTGATGCCCAGAGCGGCTGCGGCCTCTGAATCACCCCAGCATTCGGTGACGTTGTCCGAGTACATGCGGTTCTCGTCCAGCGCCCGCTTGCACAGCGTATCTGCCCAGGGCACGACCAGCCCTTCAGGAATCACCATTTCACCGACGTTGCGGGCGAACTCGATACGCTGGACGCCTGCCTCGGTATCAATGGTTGTCAGGTAGGTCGATTCCATACCAGTAACCTTGCTGAGCAGAGTCAGCAAGGGCCGCGTGAGCTGCTCCAGAGTTCGGGCTTTGGGGATGGTTTCGGACAGAATAGAAAGTATTTGATCCATTTTGGCGCGCCGGCAGCGAAGGGGCAGATCGATTGTCTACCAATCAGCAGGGTAGTAAACAGTACGGACTTTCACCAAGCGACACTGTCGGCCAGAAGCGGTCGATCACATCCGAGCAGGGAAAAGCGGCTATTAAGAATACTCAGCCGCCCATCTCAACGAAATGCCCAAGTGATTTTGAACAGACTGAAGCGATTAATTGCCCACCTCAACAACCTTAGCGTCGGGTGCGTGGTTTTTCACCGACTCGATACCCTTGTCGCGTGAGGCTTCGGAGGCATATGACTGGCTCGTCCCGACTACTTGGTGATTACCCGCCTTAAGGTTGAACATAAACTTGTCAGCCCCGCTGGCCTTACGCTCGTAGCGTGCATCATCAGGCGCATTTTTTTTGACTGACTCGACTCCATTTAGACATCCAGACTTATCCTTGTAGCCCTCGCTGGCCAGAATTGCTTGGCCATTGTTGGCTTTGAGCCGAAAACGAAATTCACCCGCTTTGTCGTTGTATATTTCAAACGTCCCAGACATATAGCTATTCCTTATTTTTGGCTTTCATGAGATCCATCGATATCGCTGCGGTCCAAAAAATGACTGTTTGCCCATTAGAAATATGGTTTCTGTGTGATGCTAGCCAGGCAAAATCGATGCTCCAGCTTCAGTAGAACTGCATGACAAATGCACCATAACCCAAGAGCTAAACCAGATTTTTGAACAGTCAAAGTATAGACACAGATCTCAACACGGCTCGATTTCTTCGTCGAGTGAAGAGCCCAGCTTTTGCAGAGATATCCGAGCGGCTGCTTTTGGCCGGTTTCTGCCTGTTGCTACCGGCTGCTTTGTTGCTGGCTGTGGATGGTCATTTTTCTCTCGTGCAGAACTCTGCCCAGTCCGCCATCAGTGTCCGGCTCAGTTAACAAATAAAAGTTTGGCCTATCTATATTTGAAAGGCCGTGTGGGCTTCAAGCTAATCCGGGGTAGAACCCACCCCTGGGCAATAGGGGCAAAGAGGTTTTCTATGCAAAACATCTTCTCTGAGGCAGCAGTCAGCATTTCTGAGCTGAAGAAAACCCCATCCCGCATCTTGGCTGAAGCCGCATGTGCCCCTGTAGCCTTGCTCGACCAGGATCGTGTTATGGCATATCTGGTGCCAGCAGAGCTGTACGAACAAATACTGGAGCGCCTGGACGATTTCGAGCTGTCTGCATTGGCGAAGGCTCGGGCAGCTGAAAAATCCATCCGGGTGTCCTTGGATGACCTTTAAGCAGCAGATGCTCGGGCTTGGATTCGGCCATCCAGTGTTTTGCCCATCGGCGTCTTGATAGGCAGCACAGTTTTTTCTCTGCTACGATATTCAAAGGTAATACCCTTAGATAACGGAGGGCTGACCATGGCCACTTCCATCAAAATTGACGACGATCTGAAAGGTCGCATTCAGCATTTGGCTGGTTTGCGGCAGCGCTCATCTCACTGGATCATGCGTGAGGCGATCACCCAGTACGTCGAACGTGAGGAGGCCCGTGAGAGCTTCAAACAAGAAGCGCTGGCATCTTGGGCTGCATACCAGGAAACCGGCCAGCATTTGACCGGCCAGGAGGCTCGCACCTGGCTTGGTAGCTGGGGTACAGATGCTGAGGCAGAGTTACCCAAGTGCCACGATTGATTGTCACTGAAGGCGCGGCGAAGGGCTTGGAGCGTTGCCGGCGATTCCTCTCTGATAAAGATCCGCAGGTCGCACGCCGTGCTGCACAGGCAATCGAGCGACAATTCGCTCGATTGGAGGAAAGTCCGGAAGTAGGGCGTCCATTTCCTGATCTGCCGGAGCTGCGTGAGCTCATCATCGAGTTTGGTGACTCAGGTTACGTCGCGCTGTACCGCTATGAGCGCGCCGATGACACCGCCTATGTCTTGGCCTTTCGCCATCAAAAAGAAGCTGGCTACTGAGGCTGGACAGCAGCTACCGGGCTCTCGGCAAGAATCGACTCTAACCTCTCGCCCAACAAGCGCCAGGCTTCGGTTTTTTCCTTGGCGTAATCGTGGTGCAGGTAATGTCGACGTACCTTCGAGCCGCCCAGCAGATGGTTCTGGCAGCGGTCGATTATTTCCAGTGTTACACCCAGCTCCTGCATCATCGTCGCGCCCGTGCGGCGCAGGTCATGCGGGGTCCATTCACCCTTGGTTCCCTTGCTCAGTACCAGTGAGTCGTCATGATGCCGGCCGGCTAGTGGCTTGCTGCGGTTCTTGAACCGACACTGGCGGTCTCCGATGAGCTTGCTGACAGTCTTGGTATCAACGTGGCTTTTACCATCCTTGCTGGGGAAGCAGAACGGCGTATCACCGGTTTCTTTTTGAAGGCGTTTGAACTGCGCAATGGAAAACGCTGACAGGAACACGTGGTGATCTTGGCGCTTTCCTTTATGGCCCTTTGTGGCCTCGGCCGGGATGAACCAGGTGCCTTTCTTCAGGTCCAGGTTGCGCCACTCGGCCTTAAGCAGCTCGCCGATACGACAGAGGGTGCTCAGGCAGATCCACAGAGCACACTGTACTCGCGTGTTGACCGGGCGAATGCCTGAATACTTCTGTCCAGCAGGAAGCTCTTCGTAGTCTTTCTCCAGGCGTTCGAGGATGTCACGCAGTTCTCGAATCTCGTCAGGGGAGAGCAGTCGATCCCGCTGTTCTTCGTAGTCATGGTCGAGCAGCTTGTTGACGTCTATCAGGTCGGCCGGATTGCCGTCAGCCATTAGGCCGCGCCATGGTTTGCGCTTCTCGGCCCAGCGAAGCATCTGACCGATATCTTTGCTGCGGATGACAACAGTGCGGTTCAGGCCACGAGATTTCACCGATCGCAGGACGGTGAGCAGATCCTTCTCGCCCAGGTTGCGCAGCGGCTTCTTGCCAATCAGCGGCAGTACGTCCTTCTTGAAGCTGCGGATCAGCTCGGCGTTACCGTCCTGACGGGAGACGCCGTCACGTATCCACTCATCAAAGAGGTTGGAGACTGTCTTGTTTTCTGCGGCTTCACGCTCTGCTTCAGCAATAGTGGTGGCGATTGCCGCTTGCGCCTCGATCCGTGCAGCTTTGGCGGCAAGGGTAGGGTGCAGGCCTTTGGTGACGAGTACCCGGGCCTCGTCGCGCTCAGACCGAATTTGCGCCAAGCTTTTCTTCGGCCAGCTACCCAAGCGCTTCCTGGTTCGCGCTCCATCCAGCTTGAATTCATAGCTGAACTGAACTGTGATTCCGCGAACCCCGGCGCGCACCTCGGCAACCAATCCTCCATCCTCACGGAAGATCTTGCCGTCATCTTGGGCTGTCAGTGCCTCTAATTGCTTAATCGTTACCTTGGACACTCTCTACCCCTAGTACAATTCCTCGCGCCCGAATTTTGTGCCACTTTTGTGCCACCGAATTGCATAGCTGGTGGTGTACGGTATTGGACGCTGTTGGATGCAAGATTAGCCTGTAAGCCCCGTATTTACTAGGCTTAAGCCTGTCTAGTAGTGTCCGATAGGATCTATGGGAATCCACTAAATAAGCGCATGGGGTGCTAGGGGTCGAGTGTTCGAATCACTCCGTCCCGACCAAAAAACCCTAGAAAATCCAGCCACTTAACGGTGACTGGATTTTTTTATGCCTGTAGGTTTTTGATGCTAGTGCTATTTTTATCTTTCTGGTTGCCAATTGGTTGCCAATTGAGATTGGCTAGGCTGTGAGGGCTTCCGGCAACCTGACGTGCTTGGCGCTACTGGAGCGGGGGACGCCATCCGAGCATTGGTTTGGCTTGGCGAGGCAAGCGCGGGGGATGCAGTTTCCAAACTTCATGAGCTGCTACCCGAGAGCGAATGGGGTGCTCTTGTGTCAGCTCACCGCTCGTTACCTATCTGGATGGCGAATGCAATCTGCGCTCAGTCGAGTTGCACCTGCACCCACCCTGTCAAGTTGGGCTAGCGGTTAGCTGTAGCCTACTTACCGCCAGACCGGCATTATCTGGGATGGGGCAATTCGATGTGAAAGCCCGTGAGGCTAGCCGCTGAGGTGCACCAGATGCGGCCTTTGTGAGCCTCAATGATGGATCGGGTGATTGCAAGCCCGAGCCCGGCGTTGCTCGGGCTGCCCTCCCGCCGAGCGGGGTCAACCCGGTAAAAGCGGTCGAAGAGCTTCTCTAGATGCTCTGAGCTGATTGTGTCCCCTGGGTTCTCGATACTGAAGGTAGTGGAGTCCTCTGTCTCGCGGATCAGAACCGAAATTGTCTGTCCCGCCGGCGTGTAGCGCAGCGCATTGGACAGCAAGTTGGATAGCGCGCGATCAAGCATCAGCCGATCTCCCAGCACTTGGCCTTTGCCTGTGAGCGATAGCTCAATGCCGCGCTCTTCGGCCAGAAGGTGGTAGTAGTCAAACAGCTTGAAGACTACGTCAGCCAGTTCGATCCTGGCCTGCTCGGGGATGATCAGGCCATTATCAGCCTTGGCCAAGAACAGCATGTCATCAATCATCC